>WRLW01000001.1 GCA_009777435.1 Oscillospiraceae bacterium
CAAGCTCCTGCGATATAAGCTGGGCGTCGGTGTTGGCCACCATGCCGAGCAGTAATTCGGTGCCCACCGAAATGATTTCCGCGACCATGCCGGTTACTCCTTTCTATCCGCCGCATTTTTCAATGCCCGCCAAAGCGCCGTCTATCAGCCCCTCGGCGTCCAGCGCGCGCTCCGCCGCCTCAAGCTCCTCCAAGGAGGGCTTTGTCTTGGGATGCTTAGGCGTGAACACCGTGCAGCAGTCCTCATAAGGCAGTATGGACGTCTCAAACGTGCCTATCCTGCGCGCCACGGACACGATTTCTTCCTTGTCCATCCCCACCAGCGGCCTGAGTACGGGCAGCCCGCACACGGCCTCGGTGACGCGCAGGGATTCCAGCGTCTGCGAGGCCACCTGCCCAAGGCTCTCGCCCGTGACTAACGCCCCGCAGCCGCTGTCTGCGGCGATACGCTCCGCTATGCGCATCATAAAACGGCGCATGACGAGCGTGAACAGCCGCTCGGGACATTCGCCGCGTATGGTCTCCTGTATGGCCGTGAAGGGTACGACCATGACCTGCCGCCGGCCGGTATACGCGGACATTATGCGCGCCAGCTCAAGCACCTTATTCTTAGACTCAATGCCGGTGTATGGGTAGCTGAAAAAATGCACGGGCAGTATGTCCAAGCCGCGCTTGGCCATCATGAAGCCCGCCGCCGGGCTGTCGATGCCGCCTGAGAGCAGCAGAACCGCGCGCCCGTTCACTCCCACGGGCAGGCCGCCCGCCCCGGCCGCCGCCGCCGTGTGGATATACGCGGCGCGGTCGCGCACCTCGACCACAGCCAGCACATCGGGATTGCGCACGTCAACCTTCAGATGCGGGAACGCGGCTATAAGCCTCTCGCCCAGCAGCGCGCATATCTGCGGGGAATTCAGCGCAAAGGTCTTGTCGGCGCGCTTGGCCTCGACCTTAAATGTCCGCGCGCCGTTCAGAGCGTCCGCGAGATACGCTTTAGCGCGTTCGGATATGGCGTCCATGTCCTTCGGCGCGACGGCCGCGCGGCATACGGACGTCACGCCGAACACGCGCCGCAGCGTCGCGAACACGGCCTCGCCGTCGATTTCGCCTATCGGCTCCACATAGACGGTCGATTGCAGCGAGTATATCTCGAACCGCCCGTGAGGCTCCAGCCTGCGTTTCAGATTGGCCGTCAGACGCGCCTCGAAGCGGCCGCGGTTCAGGCCTTTCAGAACCAATTCGCCCAGCTTAAGTAAAAATATCTCGGTCATGCCGATATCATCCCTTCCGCAGTCGCGTACAGTATACATCATGCGCCCGGCGGTTGACAACAAAAAATAGGGGGCGTTTTTCAGCGCGTCGGCCCCGGACGGCATAATTTCATCATTGCAAAATTTGTGTGGACTGGTATAATATATAAGCCTATAAATCCTGACGGGATGTGAAGGTCTTGAAGAAGGGCTTTACCAACCACATATTTTTTGTGTGTATGCTGCTTTTCAGCGCCGCCACGGTGTATTTCACACCGGTTTTGGCGTTCACGGAGTTAGCCGTGTTGATCCTTGTGTTCCTGATATACCGCCACGCGCGCTCGAAACAGCGCGGCGAGCTGGCAAAGGAGATCGACACCCTCAACCTGCCCGAAACGGCGGCGGCGTCCATAAGCATATTAAACCAGCCGCTGCCGGCGTGCGTGGTCAGGCTTGAGGACGGCGAGCTGCTGTGGGGCAGTCCGGCTTTCATGCGCCTTACGGGGCGGCCTGAGCCGATATTTGAGCGGAGCATAACCGATATGGTCGATCTGCCTCTGAAATGGCTTAAGGAGGGCAAAACGGCGTGTCCGCACAACGTGTCGCTGAACTGCCGCGACTTCTCGGTCTGCGGGACGCTGGCGCGCGGCGGCGACGGCGGCGTTCTGGCGCTGCTGAGCTGGATCGACGTGACCGAGCTGACCCACGCGCGCAACGAGCTGGCCATGCGCGAGCCGGTGGTCGGCGTTATCGCGCTTGACAATTACGAGGAGATCGTCAAGGGTCTGCCCGACTCGCAGAAGGCCAATCTTTTGGCCGCCATAGACGACCGTATAGCCGGGCTGACCAATATCTCCAAAGGCATCGTCAGCAGATACGAGCGCGACCGCCACCTTTGCATATTTGAGTCCCAGGGCCTTAAAAAGCTGTCAGACGGGAAGTTCGCGCTGCTGGACAGCGTTCGCGAGCTGACCGGCGCGGGCGGCATACCGGCAACCCTCTCCATCGGGCTGGGCTGCGAGGGCTCGTCGATGCAGGAGTCGCTCGCGTTTGCCAATCTGGCCATAGACATGGCGCTGTCGCGCGGCGGCGATCAGGTGGTAATCAAGAACAAGCACCGCTTTGAGTTTTACGGCGGCAAGGCGAAGGAATTTGAAAAGCGCACCAAGGTCAAGGCGCGCGTTATGGCGCACGCCCTGCGCGAGCTTATGGCGGGCGCTTCTATGATAATAGTAATGGGGCACACACAGGGCGACATAGATTCCGTGGGCGCGGCGGGCGGCATAGTCGCGCTGGCGCGCAAGCTCGGCCGCCGCGTCCATATCGTCAGCGACACAAGAAACACGACGGCGCTGTCGCTGATAGACCGGCTCATGGCGCACAAGGAATACAACGGCGTGTTTATCGACGCGCAGAACGCGCTCCTGCTGGCCGACCGCGATACGCTTCTTGTGGTGGTGGACACCTCGCGCCCCGAGATGGTGGAAAGCCCCGTGCTGCTGCAGGCGCTCCACCGCGTCGCCGTCATCGACCACCACAGGCGCGCGGCGACCTATATCGACAACGCGACCATGACCTTCCACGAGCCATACGCGTCGTCCTCCTGCGAGCTGGTATGCGAGCTTATCCAATACACGCTCGACACGGGAGAC
Organism: Oscillospiraceae bacterium; assembly: GCA_009777435.1. Classification (GTDB taxonomy): domain Bacteria; phylum Bacillota; class Clostridia; order Oscillospirales; family UBA929; genus WRMG01. Next base: position 2,899 of record WRLW01000001.1, read on the forward strand.
CTGCTGCGCGTCGAGGCCGACGGCCTGCTGGCGGGCATAGCTATGGACACAAAGGATTTCACCATGCACACCGGCGCGCGCACCTTCGAGGCGGCGGCTTACCTAAAGGACGCGGGGGCCGACACCATCAGCGTCAAGAAGCTGTTCCAGACCGATTTGGCCAGCAACCTCGCGCGCTATCAGATTGTCTCAAAGGCCGAGATGATAGGCAGCCAGATCGCCATCGCCGCGGCCGAAAGCTCGGTTGACCGCGTGATCGCGGCGCAGGCGGCCGACGACCTGCTCACGGTGTCGGGCGTGCAGGCGTCGTTTGTGCTTACCACCATGAGCGGCCAGGTCGTGGTCAGCGGACGCTCGCTGGGCGGCATAAACGTACAGGTGATAGCCGAAAAAATAGGCGGCGGCGGCCATCAGACAAGCGCGGGCGCGCAGCTGCCCAACACGACCGTCGCCGAGGCCAAGGCGCGTCTGACCGACGCCATAAACGAGTATCTCAGCGAGTGCGGATAAAGCTCAGAAATCTCTAAAAGGGGGACACCGCATGAAAGTCATATTGCAGGCCGACGTCAAGGATCAGGGCAAGCGCGGCGACCTTGTGGACGTTTCGGACGGCTACGCGCGCAACTTCCTGCTCCCGCGCAAGCTCGCCGTTGAGGCCACGGCCGGCGCCCTCAACGATTACAAGAGCCGCGAAGCGGCCAAGCGCCAGCGCGCCCAAGCCGAGCGCGAGAACGCCGCGAGGCTGTCGAAGCTGCTCAAGGAAACCGTGATAACGGTGACGGCGCGGGGCGGCTCGGCGGGGCGGCTGTTCGGCTCGGTGACGTCCAGAGAGGTGGCCGACGCGCTCAAGAGCCAGCACAACATAGAGATAGACAAGCACCGCATCGTTATGACCGAGCCTCTGCGCACGGCCGGACGCCATACCGTGCAGGTAAAGCTGGGTTACGAGACGGTCTCCAGCATGACGGTTGACGTCGTTGTTGACAGCGGCCCGGCCGGCAAATCCTCCGATGGATGAAATCCGTTCCGTACCGAGGAGTATAGAGGCCGAACAGGCCGTACTCGGCTCCATGCTGGTGGACGCGCGCTGTATACCGGACGTAATTACCTCCGGTCTGCGTGCCGAGGACTTTTACGGCGACCAAAACCGCCTGTTATTTGAAACTATTTACAGCATGTTTACAAACGGCGGCGTGATCGACCCCATAACCGTCCTCGGGCAGCTTCAGGTGACGGGCAACTACGACCCGGCGGTTTCGCGCTCGTTTGTGGGACAGCTTGTCGAGATAACTCCCACCGCCGCCAATGTGCTGGCGTATGCCGAGATAGTGAAAGAACGCGCCCTGCTCAGGCGGCTGGGCGACGCGGCGTCGGAGATATCGGGCATGGTGGCCTCGGGCGAGGGCGAGGCCGGCGACGTACTTGATTCGGCCGAGCAGAAGATATACAAAATACGTCAGGGCAGCGCCGAAACCGGCGTCAAGCCGGTGTCCGTCCTTATGGCCGACACATACCGCTATTTGGACGAAATGGCGGCGTCCAAAGGCCGCCTGCCCGGCCTGACCACCGGCGTCGAGCCGCTCGACCGCATGATCGGCGGCATGATAAATTCCAATCTGATACTGATAGCCTCGCGGCCGGGTATGGGTAAAACCAGCATCGCGCTCAATATCGCGCTCAACGCGGCAAGGGCTTCGGGCAAATGCGTGGCCTTTTTCTCGCTGGAAATGTCGCTGCAGCAGCTCGGGCTGAGACTGCTGTCGTCCGAGGCGGTCGTTGACTCCAACACCCTGCTCGGCGGCACGCTGTCCGACGAGGAATGGGCCGCCGTCGCGAACGCCAGCATAGCCATCAGCAAGACTAAGATGATGTTCAGCGACGCGGCCGCCGTGAAGGTAAGCGACATTCTGGCGCAGTGCCGCCGCATAGACGGCCTGGGGCTGGTGGTAATCGACTACCTCCAGCTTCTGCAAGGCTCGCGCAAGACCGAAAACCGCGTGCAGGAGGTCGGCGACATCTCGCGTTCGCTGAAGATTATGGCCAAGGATCTGAATGTCCCGGTGCTGTGCTGCGCCCAGCTTTCACGCGGCGGCGACGCGCAGGGCGGCAAGCGCCCTCAGCTTTCGCATCTGCGCGAGTCAGGCTCTATCGAGCAGGACGCCGACGTGGTAATGCTGCTGTACCGCGACGACTACTATAACGAGGATTCCGAGGAGCGCGGCATAGCCGAGTGCATCGTCGCCAAAAACCGCCACGGGGGAACCGGCACCATAAAGCTTTCGTGGATGGGACAGTTCACGTCGTTCTCCGCCTTGGATACCATACATGGCCATGAAGCCTGAGTTTATTGAGAAAATCCGCCATGTGCCCGAAGGCGCGGCCATCCTCTGCGCGCTGTCGGGCGGCGCCGATTCCACGGCCATGACCGCCGCGCTTGTTGAGCTGAGCGCGCGTATGCGCTTAACTCTTGCCGCCGCGCATTATCACCACGGGCTGCGCGCGGCCGACGCCGACGCCGACCTGCTGTTTTGCGAGCGTTTGTGCGCGGCTTGGGGCATCCCGCTGTATCATGAGCGCGGCGACGTCGCGGCGGAGCGCGGCGGAGCGCGGTCGCGCGGGGCCGAGGCCGACGGCCGGCGGCTGCGTTATGATTTTTTGGAGCGTGTGGCACGTGAGCGCGGCATAAGCCATATCGCGACGGCGCATACCGCCGACGACGGCGCCGAGACGCTGCTGCTCAACCTGATACGCGGCTCGGGCATAGACGGCCTGACGGGCATACCGCCGGTCAGGGGCAATATCATAAGGCCCATACTCGCCTGCACGCGCGCCGAAGTGCTTGAATACCTCGCTCAAAAGGGGCTTAATCACCGCGAGGACGCCACAAACCGTCAGGACGCTTACCGCCGCAACCGGCTTCGCCGCCATGTGATACCGCTGCTGGCCGCCGAAAACCCCGCGCTGCCGCGGACTCTGCTGCGCACGGCGGAGCTGATTAGCGCCGACGCGGAATATCTCAATGGCTTAGCCGCCCGGGCGCTCGAAGGCATGATGGACGGCTACGCGCGGAAGCCGCGCGCTTATGACACGCGGCTTTTCGACGCTCTTGACCCCGCGCCTGACGGCCGCGTGTGTGCCGGGGCCGCCGAACTTGCGGCCCTGCCGCCGCCGCTGGCGCGGCGCGCGGCGCGCATGATGGCCGCGCGGGCCGCCGGCGCGGATGTCCCCGACCTGTCGCGCGCGCATATCGAAGCCATATTGGGATTATGCCGTGAGCGGCGCGGCGGCGTGAACCGCGCGGTTATATCCCTGCCCGGAGGGTTGGCGGCCGAGCGCGAATACGACGGTATCTGCCTTTACGCGGTCAGGAAGCCGGACGGCTTCGAGCCGGCGGCCCTGCGCCTTGGCGAACGCGCGGAGCTGCCCGAGCTGGGGCTTTGGGTCTCGTGGCAAAAAAAACCGACAAAAGTTAACAATTTAGTCTATTCTTTTGAGGCGCCTTCTGATATAATAAATGGCGTTATGCGCGTAAGGCCGCGAAAGACGGGCGACAGGATAAAATTTCCGGGCCGCGCGACGCGTTCATTGCAGGATATTTTCGTAGACGCAAAGCTTCCGCGCCGTCTGCGGGACAGGGTGCCGGTGGTCGAGGAAATTACCGGCGGCGGAATAATCGCGGTTTACGGCTTCGGGGCGCGGGGCGCGGGGCCTGAAAACGCCGGCGGCGGCACGGTATTTGATTTTTACAGGGAATAAGGGGTGTCCGGTATACATCAAGATATAGAAAAGATTCTTATAGACGAGCGGACGCTGAAGAAGCGCGTCTGTGAGCTGGCGGATGAAATACGCCGCGACGCCGGACAGCCCGAACCTCTGCTTGTCGGGGTGCTGAAGGGTTCGTTCATATTTATGGCCGACCTTCTGAGGGCGCTGGACATGTACTGCGAGATTGATTTCATGGCCGTTTCGTCATACGGCGCGAACACTGTGAACACAGGTCAGGTGCGCATCCTCAAGGACATCGGTCAAAGCATTGAAAACCGCGACGTTATCCTTGTGGAGGACATATTAGACAGCGGGGAGACGCTCGGTTATATTATGCGTCTCATGAAGGCGCGTCAGCCGCGTTCGCTGAAGTTATGCGTGATGCTCGATAAGCCCGAACGCCGCAAGGTGGACATCACGCCCGATTATGTGGGGTTCTCCATACCCAATGAGTTTGTGGTAGGATACGGGCTGGATTACGCGGAGCGCTACCGCCAGCTGCCTTACATTGGCGTCCTAAAGCCTGAAATATATAAATGATTAAAGATCGGGGGGATGTTCCGCCTTGGCTACCCAAAACAACAAACGAAATAACGGTCTGCGCGATATAGGCTTCTATCTGATCGTATTCATAATATTGCTGACAACCATGATGGTGCTGGTGCGCGGCGGCGGCGAAAAGCCTGTGAATTATTATCAGGTGAGCCGGTATTTCCAGCAGGAAAAGGTCGAGAAATTCTATATCAAGGATAACAATGTGCTGATACTTTCGGTAAAGGGCGAGCCGGATCCGATAAAGTACAGCCTGTTCAGCGTGGATTATTTCCGCGAGGATCTGGGCGATCTCATTGCCGATCAGGTCGCGCGCGGCGTTATAACGGATTATGATTACGAGCTGGCGTTTGAACCGCCGTGGTGGGTAGGGTTCATACCGTATTTATTCATGATTGTCATATTTGTGGTGCTGTGGTATTTCATGTTCAACCGCGGGGCCGGGGGCGCCGACCGCACCATGAAATTCGGCAAGGCGCGCACGCGCCTCGGCAGCGACGAAAGCAAACGCGTCTCATTCGGAGACGTGGCGGGCGCGGACGAGGAGAAGGCCGAGCTGGCCGAGATAGTGGATTTCCTAAAAGCGCCCAAAAAGTTTATAGAGATAGGCGCGCGTATCCCAAAGGGCATTTTGCTGGTAGGCCCGCCCGGAACCGGCAAGACGCTGCTGGCGAAGGCCGTGTCCGGCGAGGCCGGATGCCAGTTTTTATCCATATCAGGCTCGGACTTCGTTGAGCTGTATGTGGGCGTCGGCGCGTCGCGCGTGCGCGACTTGTTCGAGCAGGCCAAGAAGCTGTCGCCGTGTATCGTTTTTATAGACGAGATAGACGCCGTGGGCCGTCACCGCGGCGCGGGGCTTGGCGGAGGGCATGACGAGCGCGAGCAGACCCTCAATCAGCTCTTAGTCGAAATGGACGGCTTTGGAAACAACGAGGGCATAATCGTGCTGGCCGCGACCAACCGCCGCGACATACTCGACCCCGCATTGCTCAGGCCGGGACGCTTTGACCGCGAGGTATACGTCGGCATCCCCGACATCAAGGGCCGCGAGGCCATATTAAAGGTACATTCGCGCAACAAGGTGCTTGACGCCGAAGTGAACCTTACCAATATCGCCAAAACCACGGCGGGCTTCACGGGCGCGGATCTGGAAAACCTGCTCAACGAGAGCGCGCTGCTGGCCGCCCGGAAGAACCACCGCGCCATTAAGGACGAGGATTTGTCCGACGCGCTCCTTAAAGTCATAGCCGGCCCCGAGAAGCGCAGCAAGGTCATAACCGACAAAGACCGCAAGCTGACGGCCTATCACGAGGCCGGGCACGCGGTGGTCAGCCGTTCGCTTGAGACGCAGGATCCCGTGCATCACATCACCATAATACCGCGCGGCATGGCCGGAGGCATGAATATACGGCTGCCCAAAGAGGATAAGTCATACATGGCCAAAAGCGAGATGTATGAAACCATCGTGGTATGTCTTGGAGGCCGCGTGGCCGAAAAGCTGGTTTTGGACGAGATCTCGACGGGGGCGTCCGACGATATCCGCCGCTCCACGCAGATGGCGCGCAGTATGGTCACGCGCTACGGCATGAGCGACAACATCGGCCCCATAAACTTCGACGCCGACTCCAACGAGGTGTTCATAGGCCGCGACTATGGCCACACGCGCTCCTATTCCGAGCAGACGGCCTCGCTCATAGACAGCGAAATAAAGGGCATCATCGACCAAGCCTATAAGCGCTGTCAGGAGATACTGCAAACGCATATGGAAAAGCTGCACAAGGTGGCCGACTATCTGCTTGAGCATGAAACTATGGACGGCCCGGTGTTCGAGCGCTTCTTCTCAGGGGACGAGCTGCTCTTGCCCGAGGTTTAACGGAGAATAAAGAACGCGCGGCGGGAGTAATCCCGCCGCGCAGCCGTTTGCCGTTTTCGCGTTCTTATTTTACCTCGATCTTCGCGCCGACTTCCTCAAGCTTTTTCTTGATTTCCGCGGCTTCGTCCTTGGAGACGTTCTCCTTGACGGCCTTGGGCGCGCCGTCTACAAGGCCCTTGGCCTCGGTCAGGCCCAGACCGGTTATCTCGCGGACTACCTTGATGACCTTGATCTTCTCGGAGCCGACCTCGGCCAGCACCACGTTGAACTCGGTCTGCTCCTCGGCGGCGGCGGCCGGAGCGGCGGCGGCCGGAGCGGCCATCATGGCCATAGGAGCGGCGGCCGAAACGCCGAATTCCTCCTCAAGAGCCTTTACTAACTCGGACAGCTCCAGAACCGTCAGCGCTTTGACCTCATCGATCAATTTTGTTACTTTATCGCTTGCCATTGTATTTTTCCTCCTTGTTTCTTACGGCGCGGGGCGATGCCCTACGCGCCTTTTTGTTCCGCTATGGCGTTCAGCGCGACCACAAGGCCGCGGATGTTGCCGTTGAGTACGTTGACTAAACCGGAAATAGGCGCGTTCAGGCCGCCCAATACGCGCGCGATAAGCTGTTCGCGCGGCGGCAGCTCGGCTAAGGCCGCGACTTCCGCGCTCGTGATGACGCGGCCGTCCACAAAGCCGGCCTTTATGCTGAACTTCCCGTTGGATTTCTTCGCGTAATCGCTGAGTATCTTGGCGGCGGCGACCGGGTCGTCGGCGCTGACGGCCAAAGCCGTCGTGCCTTTCAGGTGCGTGCTGAGATTAAGGCTGTCGAAGCCTATTTTTTCACAGGCGAAATTCAGCAGTGTGTTCTTGGTCACGCTGTAGTCCACCCCGGCGGCGCGCAGCTCACGCCTGAGCTTGGTGTCGTCGGCCACGTTGATACCCTTGTAATCGACCAGAACGCCGGCGCTGGCGTTTTTAATCTTTTCGGCGAGCTGATCGACAAAAGCCTGTTTTTGAGCCAGAACGCTTGGATTCGGCATAGGTTTTCCTCCCCTCCCGTATACGATAAATGGCGGCGATCCAAAACAAGAAAAGCCCCGCGTCTCAGCGGGGCGAATACGACACGCGCGGCGCGGCGGCCCTGAGCCGCTTTGTCCGCATATTTGCCGCACCCCTCGGCAGGCGGCCGCCCGATAAGCGGCGCGTTACTGCGGCTCCGAAAAAGCCGCAACCTGCTGTCTGTGGAACGCTTGTTATAATATAACAGCCGGGCCGCCGTTTGTCAAGCGGCGGCCCATAATTTTTATATAACGCCGCCGCCGGGACGGCTTTGGAGCGCCCCGGAGGGGTCAGTCGGTATTAAACTCGCCCGTAAGCGATGATATGGTGGCCTTCGCGTCCCCGTATATCATAAGGGTATTTCCCATATGGAACAGCTCGTTTTCGATTCCTGAGAAGCCCTTGCCCTTACCGCGCTTGAGGACGAACACCGTTTTGGCCTCATAAGCCTTTATGATGGGCATACCGTATATGGGCGACGAAGGCTCCGTTTCCGCGGCGGGGTTTACAACGTCGTTGGCCCCGATGACGATAGCAACGTCTTGCGCGGGCATGATCGGGTTCGTTTCCTCCATTGTTTTAAGCTGCTCATAAGGGATATCCGCCTCGGCCAGCAGGACGTTCATGTGACCGGGCATACGTCCGGCGACCGGGTGTATGGCAAAGCTTACCTCGGCGCCGTTTTGCTCAAGCTTCGACGCAAGCTCCTTGACGACGTGCTGCGCCTGCGCGACGGCCATACCGTAGCCCGGTATGAACACCACCGACTGGGCGGCCTCCAGAATTAAATACGCGTCCTCGACCGATATGGCCTTGGGCTCGGCTTGGGGGCCTTTTTTGCCGGAGGACGATTCGGAAGCGCCAAACCCGCTGAAGAGAAGGTTGCTGATAGAACGGTTCATGGCCTTGCACATTATCAGTGTGAGGACTACGCCCGAAGCGCCCACTAAGCATCCGGCCACTATCAATACCGTGTTGGAGATTATGAAACCGGCCATAGACGCGGCCAATCCCGAAAAGCTGTTCAGCAGGGATATGACGACCGGCATATCGCCGCCGCCTATGGGCAGCACCGCGGTAAAGCCCAGTATAAGCGCGAGCGCCGTGAGGGTTATGACCATGACGGTCTTTACATAAACGTCGATGCCGGGTATGACGTAGATAACTATGGCGGAGAGCGAAACCAAGATGAGCAGCAGGTTAATGGGCTTCTGCCCCTTGAATAAAATCGCGCGCCCCGTGATTTTTTCCGCAAGCTTGGCCCATGCCAATACGGAGCCGGTAAAGGTTATCGCGCCGATCAAAATGGTCAGCCCTATGGACACGGCGCTGACCAAATCGCTGCCCTCGGGGTCTTTAAGGAACTCCGACAAGGCGACCAGCAAAGACGCGAGGCCTCCGAAGCCGTTAAAAAGCGCCACCAATTCGGGCATCCCCGTCATCTTTACCCTTTTGGCCCATATGACGCCGACGGCCGAGCCTATAACGATGCTTATAAAGCACCACAGATATCCGTTCTGCATCCAGTCCGAGGTGTTCCACGACGCCGCGACGTCCTTTTCGCAAAGCACCGCGACGACGGCTATCAGCATACCAAGGGAGGAAATAAAGTTGCCCTGACGCGCGGTTTTTACTTTATTGAGCCTCTTTATACCTATGATGAATAAAACGCAGGCCACTATATACGCGAGATTGATAAGCATTACTTCCTGTCCTCCTTCTTGCGGAACATACGCAGCATACGGTCGGTTATCAGATATCCGCCCACTACGTTTATGGCCGCGAATATCACGGCCAGAAAAGACAGGATCATCCCAAGCGTCCCCGTGGCCTGCACGGCGCACACCGCCAAAGCGCCCACTATGGTTATGCCCGATATGGCGTTTGTGCCCGACATCAGGGGCGTGTGCAGCTGTGAGGGCACCTTTGATATAAGCTCTACACCCAAAAACGCCGCGATTACGAATATGAATATGAGGAATACTATATTTTCCATTTAAGGGCGCTCCTTTGCTATCTGAATTTTTCGTGTACGATCTTATGGCCGTCCGTTATGAGACAGCCGGACATGATTTCATCGGAGGCGTCTGCCTTTAACGACTTGCTTTCGCCGTCCCAGAAGTGGGTCAAAAACGCGGTGATATTCCCGGAGAACATATTCGAGGCGTCCTTGGGGACGAAGCGCTCAAGGCCGTCTCCGCCCAAGATGACTACGCCGTTATCCAAAATAACTTCCTTTTCGGGGTCTGAGCCTTCAACGTTGCCGCCGGTTCTGACCGCCATGTCGATTATGACCGAGCCGGGCTTCATCTGCCGCGTCATATCACTGGTCAGCAAAACGGGGGCCTTGCGCCCGAATACCTTCGCGGTGGTTATAACTATGTCCGACTGCGCGCACACCTTTGCCTGCGCCTTGCGCTGCAGCGCTACCTGCTCGGGCGTCAGCTCTTTGGCATAGCCCTGTTCGGTCTGCCCGGTCTCCCCCAAGTCGATTTTTACGAATTTGGCCCCCAAGGATTTCACCTGCTCCTCGACGACGGGCCTCGTGTCGAACGCCTCGACCCGCGCGCCCATCCGTTTGGCCGTGGCGATGGCCTGCAGTCCCGCGACGCCGACGCCTATGATAAAGACCTTGGCGGGGGAGATCGTTCCCGAGGGCGTCATCATCATGGGGAATATCTTGGGGAGCCTCGAGGCCGCCAATACGACCGCGTAATAGCCCGCCAGCGACGCCTGAGAGCTTAGGATATCCATTTTCTGCGCTAATGTCGTACGGGGGATCATTTCAAGGCTGACAAGCCTTATGCCGGCCGCGGCGAACTCGCCTATGGCGGCCCGCTCGTTGAAAACGTCGAATGAGCTGATATGAAGCGTATGCTCGCGGAGGCCCTCTATGCCGCCGGGCTTGTTGACGCGCACAACGATGTCGGCAAACTCACAGCCCTCGCCGTAGGTCTGCACTATCTTCGCGCCGGCTTCCGCGTATTCGCGGTCGCCGCAGCCGGTTTTAAGCCCCGCGCCGCTTTGCACCGCCAGCTCATATCCCATCCGGGCCAGCTTGGCAACGTCGGAGGGGACGAGCGCCGTTCGCGTCTCGTTTTTATCGGTTTCCCTGCACAAAAAAACTTTGTTCATAAGCTACATCCTTCTTATGAAATATAAAGACGCCAACCAACAGCCTGAAGAAACAGGTGCCGGCAAACGCCTTTGTCTGCTCGGTGAAGAGTATATCAAATACCGGGATAATTTGTCAAGTAAAATTTACAGGATTTTCGCGTCCCCCCGTCACCGCGGGTCAGACCCGCGATGACGAAAGGGGCGCGGTTTCCACAAGGCCCCGGCACGGATGGGGCTGTTTATGGCGCTTGGGCCGTTCTATGGGTTGCCGGAGTTACGGCGTCAGTGCGAATACGGCGCTGTCCACCGTTCCCGGGGCTTTGCCGGTGCCGGGTTCGGTGTAGAACACCCGGACAAAGACGTGAGTTACTGTTGGCCCAGGTGTGGTAAGAGTTGCGGTCGTCATTCCAGATATGGGGGTCGGGTCGGCTTTACTCGCATTAGTGCTATACCACTGATACGAAAGCACTCCGCTTCCGCCGGCGGGGACGGCGGCACCGACGGTCGGTGAAGTTGCGGTCGGCTGCGTGCCAATTGTGGGCGCGGGCGAGGTGGCCGACACCACCGTTACCTTGACGACAACGCTGTCAAGCGAAGCCGCGTTTTTGTTGGGTTCTTTGCTTGTCACGCGGACGAAGTAGAAATACTCGCCCGTAGCTAAAGTTTTCGGGATGGTAAGCGTCGCGGTTCCGGCGTTCTTGTGTCCCCAGGTCGTATCCGCGTCGGTAATCATTTGCGGGCTTCCCTTGCTTGCGTTGGCGCAGCGATACCAGCGGTAAGAGAGGATCGAGGTCGGGGTGCCTGTGGCGACGACGGTTAGCTGCCCGTCCTCGTAACCCATATTGATAGGCACAGGCTGCGTGATAATTTCGGGCGGGTCGGAGGTTTCAGGCAGGACTATGACTAAATCCTCCGGCGGATCGGGCGGCTCCATGCCCGGCGCGAGGAACCACGCGGCGGCAACCGCGTCCTTGCCGTTGGTGGCCTTGCCCCAGTAGATATGTATCGAGCCGTTGATGCTCGCGGAGGCCCCGGTGTAGCCTGTGCCGTCCTTGTCGGCCTTGGCTGTGGCCTTTAGGCGCGTGTCGGGGATGGAGGTAATGGAGGCGGTCAGCGCGGGCAGGCCGCCCCATTTTTTGCTTGTGGCGTTCCAAATCTCATATTTTCTCGAATCCAGCTTGATCTTGCCGTTGGGAGCGGGTATGGCCACGGCCTCTTCGGGCATCTCTATCCTCGGCGCGAGCTTAATATTCTGTATGCGGCTGGCCGGCTTCTTCGCGGTGGCCGTCATCCAGGCGCGGACGGAGCCTTCCGCCGCTCCTATGGCGCTCTCAATGGATACGCCCTTTAGCTCGGGCGTCCCCTTCGCGTATATCACGGTCTCGATGCCCGTGCCGCTGAGAGACATCCCCACTTTGGGCTTTATGTTCTCCAGCTTATAGTTAACCTTAATCTTGGGCTGCGCGAGCTGGCCGGAGGCCGTTACTTTATAGAGCTTGCTCGCCGCTTTCGCGTTGCCGTCATTGCCGCCCACGGGCGCGCCGCGCACTAAGTAGACGGTTTTAGCCGGCTTCTGCCCCGCCTCTGTGGGCATGACGTTGATGCCCTGCGCCCCTCTGAAGCGGCCCCAGCCGTCCTCGTCGGGGTCTTTTTTGTTGGAGGCGGCCACCGCGATTTGCAGGCCGCTCAAATCGGAGGCCTCGGTCGCGTTTTTGGGGGTAAGCGTCCACTGGCCGGGGGTTTCGCTTGTGTTGTCGGGATATATCGAATAGTTGACGGTAAGCTTGGTCACGGAGGGACGCGCGGCGATTTTGGCAAACGCTATGATGGTCGCGCCGGGCACGGCGGCCGTCTCCCCCTCGGCCGCTTTTCCGGCGATGGGCTTTTTGGTGGCCCTGTCAATTTCGAGATTAGACAGATGCAGTGTCAAATCCTTGCTCAGCAGCTTGCTGAATTCGGCCGGCGGCGCGCCGGATTTCCAATTGCCGCCGCCGTCGATGCTGAAAGCGGCGACCGTGAAGCCGCTCGGCAAGGTCAGCTTTTCAGCGTCAAGGTCTATAATCGCGCTGTCGGCGGTGTAGGTGTTTGGGTCTGTGCTGTGCGCCGCGTCCTTAACCGGCGTGGCCGTCACGAGGGCGGAGGAGGGCACATAAGCGATATTGTGCTTGCCTCCGCCGGACTGAAAGGTTGGGCGGGAGCCGCCGCTCTTGATTGTCCAGGTTTCTTCAAAATCCCAGCCCAATTCAATCCACGTTTCAGGTTTTTTCACTTGCTCCGCGGTGATGTCATGGCCATCTTCTTCGATAATGTAGGTGGTTTTTTCCAGCGATGTGCTGCCATATTTGAGAACCACTGATTCAGATGCGTAGTTTTCTTCATAGGTTCCCGAATCCTTCTTTGCTATGCGAAAAACAGCAGTGGATGCGTCCTTTGTCGTCACGCTTGTGTTCAGCGACACGCTTCTTTTGATGGCGCCGCTTAAATTTACGCTTGCTATGCCGCCGACTAACTTATCGGCGCTAATCTCGGCGGTGCTGTAGCAAAACTCTATGAGGCCGCTGTTCTGGCCCACTATACCGCCGAAATTTCCCGGATCTGTACCCCCTCCGGTTATTTTGCCGGTCACATAGCAGTTGGAAATCGTGCCGCCACTCTCATTCACACCCGCTATTCCCCCAGCGTACGAACGAGCGGTAATGTTGATGTTCTCAAGACCGAGGTTTTTCACAACGCCGCCATCCCGAATGTTGTTGAACAAGCCTTGATTAACACCAAAGGTTTCATGGTCTTTCGGTTCGTTAGCGTATCCGGTTCTGTTAATGGTCAGTCCGGTGATTACAAACCCGCCGCCGTCGTATGTACCCACAAAATAGCCTTCCGCGGCACTGAGGTTGGCTCCGGGTGTGCCGGGGTAGCCGTTTCCGCCTATGGGCATCCAGTTGGTGTAAGACGAGATATCAATGTCGGCTATTTGCTTGTAGTGGGCGTCCATCGTCCAGCCGTCCTCTCCGCTGCCGACCTTTCGCAGGGTCGCCGCTGTGCTGACAATGAACGGGCTTTCGGCCGTGCCGGACGCTTGCGCCGACGGCGCCGCCGCCGTCACTAAAGAGAGAGCCATGATGGCCGCGAGGGTTAGCGATAACACTTTCCGTTTCACAGTAAATACCTCCATGTTTAATGATTTGGATCCTTCCGTTTATTATGCTCAAAGTCGTAATGACCGTGATGCCGCTAAAAGGTTGGCGCTCAGCCGCCTATAATTGTCAACACCTGCTTTTCAAGCACGGTATTGTAAGGCGGGTTGTTGCTGATTACCCGCAAGATATACTCTCCGTCAGGCAAGCTGTTCAGCACGGGGCTGCCTTGCCGGAACCGTATCATTCCGCTCCCGGCGATGTCTCTCTCGTAATCCGTGTTAAGTACCAGCGGCCGGGGATTCGTCCCGTCGGTATTGACGATATACGCGGCGGTATAGGCGGCATTGACGCCCGTAAGCGTGGTCGCTTTCCTGCCGTAGCCTCTTTCATCAAGACCCGTAAAGACGATTTGCTCATATACGTAGCCGGGGGCAGTAAATGGGGTCAGGCTCTTGTCGAAGGTTATCTGAGCGGGAGAACCCGGGAAGCTCGGCAGCTGGGCGTTGTCCCTTATGGTGAGGGCCTTTGATATAGGCCCGCTGGGGGATATGCTGCCACCCTCAAATGTAAGGCCCTCGAAGTCGTCGTTGAATCTGATTTCAATGGTGTAGTTCCTGCGCCAATCCATATTCGAGTACCAATCCAAGGGCAGGCTGTCAAACCAGTTCCCATCCGCGTGCAGTATGGTGAGCTGCGTGCCGCTGACGGTGTAGTCTGCCGGCTCAAGCACCCTTTCCCCGAATTTGATCGAGGTGATGCCTGTAGCGGCGGCGGGGCCGCGCCCCCAGTTAAGGGTTATGTTCAGGTTCGCCCCGACATAGATCTGATTGCCGTTCACCCCGTATAGGGTGTGTACGCTCATGCCGCCTACCGCGCTGTTTAAGAAGTTGGCGACAATCGTGAAGTTCGGCGAGGACGTAGGCTCGGTCATACCTTTCGGCAGAACCTCTATCTCGATTTCGTCGCTCGTCGTATCTAACGTGGTCACGTTGTTGTCATACATGAACCGGACTTTGACGGAGTAATAGTGTATGCCTACGCCCAGATTTCCGGGCAGGGTATACTCGGGGTCGTCGCCGAAATCGCGGGCTCTCGACGAGAACCGATCCGAAGGCCCTTTATGCCACCATTCGTATTGAAGCTTTCCGTCGGTAAAGGTGGTTGTGGCGGCCACGGTCAGTGTATGGCCGGTTGTGCCCTCTTCAAAATAGGCGCTTTCGGGCGGCTCGGTGATTTCGATCTGCAATATCTTGCCGGGGGTCGGTTTGCTGCCGTCGGCTATTATTTCGCCTATGGACATGCCTGTTTTGTTCTTGCCGTCGCTGTCCGTGTAATCGCCGTAAGTGATTTTGATTTTGCCGCCCGAGCTGGCCGCCTTGGCGTTCGCGCCCTTGGGCACGGCCTTGGCGCGGATGTAAAACACATGCACCCCCGGCGTGTTTATCTTGGGGAGCTTGCCCCACTTGCTCTTGGCCGGATTGGCTGTGTTTTCCACCCATATCTCATAGGGCTTCATGTCGGTGGTTATCTTGCCGCTGTTTATGGTGAGCTGCATACTCTCAAACGGGCCGCGCTTGAGCGCGGTGAGGATCTGGTTCTCGGTGGCCGGTTTTTTCCCCGTGGGCGCTTTGCGCAGCAGCAGCTCGCCGTCCTCGTCGCTTATAAGCGGCTCGGCGTTATAAGGCATAGGCTTCCCCTTGCTGTCGAGCGGGACGTCCGTCCATTCTTTGCCGCCGTCAAGGGAATATTGGTCGCCCTTTTTCATCTTGATTATCTCGTTTTTGTAGTCGATCTTGTATTTGGTCGGCTTGCCGTAGTTGGCGGGCGTTAGCTTGGCCGCCTTGCTGGGGGCGCTGCCCGACGCGCGCACGAAAACCGGGGCCTTCGCGGAGCTGCTCGGCTTCATGTCAAAGCCCGTGAAGCTTACGGCCGTCCACGGGCCGTCCGCGCTCGCGGCCCACTCATACCCGGTCGAGAGCTTTTCGGTCTTGCCTTTCTCGACCAAAAACCATTTGGCGGGGTTTGCGGGGTCGTAATACGCCGCAACCTTGGGCGCGGGCGCTTCTCCCGCGGAAGTCGCAAGCGCCGGCGGCGGCAGCGCCGCCATCAGCGACAGAACCGTCATGGCCGCGAGGGTTAAGGATAACACTTTCCGTTTCATGCTGAAATACCTCCCTGTTAATCAATTCGGATCCTTCCGTCTATTCAGCTCAAGTCGTATATTATGGTGAGGTGAAGCCGGGTAACTCCTTCGGTTTCTCCGACCGAGAATTTGGACTCAGCCACTATACAGCCCGGGAAGAGGTTGAACACCGTGTCGTCAACATTCTCGAACTTATATTCCCCGGTGGCGCTCAGCGAGACCTGAAAGCGAATTTTGTCTTGCGGGTATGTACCGTCATCTAAGCCTTCATATAAAGGCGTTTGCGGCTCGATGATATACCATGTCCCGCCTTCCAAGCCGGGGTTGTAAACGCCGCTCACGGCCTTTAATTTCGCCCGCGGCTGGCCCACTACGGGCTTCGGGATGAGCAGGCCCTCAAGCTCAGGCGGGTACAGCACGGCGCCGGAGCCGATTTGGGCCGCCGTTATGCCGCTCTTGTTATCGCTCAGCGAGCCATAAGTCACCTTGAGCGTGCTGCTCAGGCTGGCCGCCTTGGCGCTCGCGCCCTTGGGCGCGGCTTTTACGCGGATGAGAAACTCATGCACCCCGTCGGTGGTTATTTTGGGGAGCTTGCCCCACTTGCTCTTGGCCGGATTGGCTGTGTTTACTATCCATATCTCATAGTTTTTCATGTCGGAGGTTATCTTGCCGTTTGCCACGCTCAGCTCCGCGTCGGCAATTACGGCGCGGGGCAGCGACGTTATGGTCTGGGTCTCGGTGGCCGGCTTTTTCCCCGTGGCGCTTTTGCGCAGCAGCATATCGCCGTCGCCGCCGCTTATAAACAGCTCGGCGTTATACGGTATGGGCTTCCCCTTATCGTCGAGCCGGACATCGGCCCAGGTCTTGCCGTCGTCGGTTGAATACTGGTCGCCTTTTTTCATCTTGATTATCTCGTTTTTGTAGTCGATTTTGTATTTGGTCGGCTTGCCGTAGTTGGCGGGCGTTACCTTGACCGCCTTGCTGGCGGGTATTTTGCCGAATTCCATGGCGCGCACAAAAACCGGGGCTTTGGGCGCGCTGCTCGCTTTTATGTCGAAGCCGGTCTCGGGCACGGAAGTCCACGGGCCGGTGGCGCTTGAGGCGTATTCATATCCGCCCGTAAGCATTATGGGCGTGTCTGTTTTGACCTTCTCGGTCAAAAACCATTTGTCGGGGCTTTTGAGGTCATAATAGGGCGCGAGCTTGGGCGCGGGCGGCTCTTTCACGACCGCGTTCTCGCTGATAACGACCGAGGCGTGAATTGTGCCCTGAGTGTTTTCTGCTAAATTGGTATCAAAGTTTATTAAAAAGGCGAGTCTGAAGCTGAGCCTGAGCGTTTGCGCAACGACAAACGGCTGTTGAACCGCGGAGATGTCGCCGGGGCCGTTGGGGTTGGCGATCACAAACTCAAATGTGACCGATTTCCCGTCTCCGCTTACCACTATGTTCCGGCAGGGGTTAACCGTGCCGTTATGGGCGGGGTATACTATACCTATAGATGTATAGTTGAGACCGGTATCTGTAAAACTGCTCGCGTTGAATCTGCCATTGCCTTTGACTATGCTGACCGTGATGGTTGTGTCGCCCACATTTACCGGCTGGATTCTCACGTCGGCGCTTGTGGAATTGCCGGACGCCAGCGCGGCCGGCGATAACGCCGTCACAAGCGACAGTGTAATGGCGGCCGTGAGAGCTATTGACAAAAGTCTCCTTTTCATAGACCATACCTCCATGTGAAATATTCGGACATAAAGCGGCTCCTTCCGCCTCGTATATATTATACGAAGCAAAGGGAGCCGGACAAAAGCCCTTTGACGCGGTTGGTCAAAAAACGGACGTAGTTGGTAACGTCGGGGCGGGTTATTCGGAGGAAGGCGGCCACAAAAGCCAGCCGTAGTCCTGACGGCAGTCAACGGCCGCCGTTATGTAGACAACGCCGTCCCGGATTTCAAATAACGCCATATGATACTTGCCGAAGCGAATTTTGCGGTATCTCTGAAACGGTATGGCTTCATGCTCTAACCAGGGGCAGCGTTCGGGGCTTTGCGCGAGGGCGCCGGCGGCTGCGACAAAGGCGTCGGCAAGCCTGTTCGCGGCTTCCGCGCTGACGTTCGCGAGGAAGCGCGCGTGGGCGAGCATTTGCTCAAACGCCGCGTCGGTGACCTTGACGGTAAAGGTTTTATCCATTGGCGGCTTCCGCTGCGGCGCGTCTCATCGCTGCGGCGGTGTCCTCCGCCGTGCGGACGCGGGCGTTTTGGATATCGGCTTCCGAGCGCAAAAGCGTTTCACGCAGGCGCAGCACGCTTTCCCTGCGGGCAAAAGTTTCCAAGTCCATCACAACAAGGTCGCCCTCGCCGTTTTTGGTCAAAAAAACAGGTTCTCTCGTGCGCTTGCACAGCGCGGATATTTCATTGTAGTTTTTCCGTATAGCCGCGGAAGGCTTAATATTCATCATGGCGGTTCTCCTTGTGGCAATATTATATGCTTTTATGATACTTATTATACTACGGTAAAGGCGCGCTGTAAAGAGGCGGATGCGGCCCTCTACCATTCTATCTTCAGCGCGGCCTCCGCGCTGAAGGAGTCGCCCGTATGCTCAAACGAGACGAAGCCGCCGTGTTTTTCCGCTATTTTGCGGATGATGCCGATGCCGTATCCGTGCAGTAAGCGGTCGCCCTTGGTGGTGACGTAGCGCCCGCCGTCCATGCCGACGTCCCCGTGCCGCGCGTTGGTAACCGAAAGGTACATATAGGGCTTGCTGGCGTTAAGCTGGACTTTGGCCCAGCGGCCTTCAGGGTCTTGGATGTTCGCGCAGCTTTCCAGCGCGTTGCTGAGCATGTTCATAAACAGGCTCACGAGATCCGCGTCGGGGACGTCGAGAGGCGGCAGCGGCGAAACGTCGAATTCGATTTCAAACTCAAGCTGGCGCGCGCGCCGTGCGGCGTGGGTGAACAGGGCCTGTATGATGCGGTTGCCGCAGTAGACCGGCCCCTCAAGATCCCCATAGCTTTCGTTTAAGCCGGACAGGTAGTTCGACAGCCGCTCATACTGCCCCTTCTCAAGCAGTATGCTTATGGCCAGCAGATGATGGTGCAGCTCATGCCGCATGTGGGCGATCTGCGCGATATAGTTTTCTAAAGTTTGGTAATTTTCCATCAGGAACTCGTTTTTTACTTCCAGCATCCGTATTTCGGACTGATGGCCGACCAGCTCGCGGGTGTTTATAAGCAGGACATGGCACATCATATAGGCCGCGCTGAGCAATATGGCGTTTTTGTATTCGTCGTGAAATAAGAATGGGCTTCCGGCCAGTGTCCTGACGAGCAGATAGAGCCAAAAAACGGCCCAGACGGCGGTCAGCGTCCTCATATACCGCGCCGCGTCCTTGGATTCCGGCCAGAGGGAGCCGGCGGGCAGGAATAAAAAGGCGCATACCCCCGCTATGGGGCTGTACAGCCTGTCGGGTATATCAAGCGGCAGTCCGAGCGCGAAGAACATAAGCCACGCGGCGGCGCCGTAAGCGGCGAGTATGATTATGGGCGCGAGCAGCCATTTTTGGGCGCGGGGGCTCAAATAAAGATAGAAGTGCAGAAACAGCGCGATAGGGTATCCGTAAAAAGAGAGCTTATTGACATAGAACAGAAGCTCCAGGCTTAAAACCCGCGAGGCCGGCCCGGTCATGGACAGCGTGTTCAGCGCGAACAGCGACGCGAAAAGCCCCATCAGGAGGATATGCCCGCACCTCAGCTTATTTGCGGCGCGTATCAGGCCCAAGGCGAAGCAGACCAGACCTAAAAACAGGCAGATAACGCCTCCCGCGATGTCAAAGGCGCCCCATTCGAGGGTATAGGGCATGACCGGCGGCACGTTCTCGCCTATGCGGAGGTTTGGGAAGCGTTCCGCGTCGATAGGCATACCGCCCGACAGCCGGACATGGGGGGAGACCATGCCGATGTAAATAAGACATATCAGGGCGGCCGCCGCCATCAGGAGATACCAGGTTTTTTGTTTGCCCATGCTTTCACTTCCGGTTTGAGTTCAATTTATAATAAATATAAAACTCTCCGCTTGGGTATTCAGCGCTCTCTTTTTTGTTACGATATACTATAAGCGGAGGTGTGCCTTTATGTACAGGATTGCCATATGCGAGGACGAGGCGGTTTTCCGCGCCGAACATGAGCGGATATGCCGCCGCATTTTCGCTAAGCTGAATATAGAATACCACATATCCTCATTTGAATCCAGCGCGGCTTTTTTAGACGCCTTTTCCAAGGGGAGGAGATACGACCTCTTTTTGCTGGATATCGTCATGGACGAAACAAACGGCATGGAGCTGGCGCGGAAGATACGCGAAAGCGGCGATGACGCCGCCATTATATTCATTACCTCAAACCCCGACCATGTATGGCAGGGGTATGACGTGGGCGCGCTGCATTACCTTATGAAGCCGCCGGACGGCGATGTGCTGGAGCGCCTGATAGCGTCGGATTACGACCGCAGGTTCCAAAGCGGCTCTATCGTCGTCAGGGCCGGGGCGCAGACCCTGCGCATACCTGCCGAGGACGTGATCTGCCTTGAGACCGTGGGAAAGCGCGTGGCGGTCACGCTGGACGACAGGACGGTCGAGTGTTCGGGAAAGCTGTCGGAGCTTTTGAGCGGGCTGCCCAAGGAGCAGTTTGTCCGCTGCCATGTCGCCTATGCCGTCAACGTGCGCAAGATGCAGGAAATCACGCGGACGGACGCCGTGGCCGTAAACGGCAAAAAAATACCGATCAGCCGCGCGTACTCCAAAGACGTGCAAAAGGCGTTTCTGAGGAAGATGCGCAAGGCTTAGGCCCCCCTCCCGGCGTCCGCGATAACTTGGACGCCGGCGCGCCGGGGGGGTTGACTTTTATAACGGCGTATGATACACTCCATAAACGAACAAAGGCGTTCGTCATATGAGGCAAAGGATGGTTGGGGATCGGGGGTTATGAGACCGGTCGGAAGCTGTCCCCCGTTGCACCGTGTGATGGCCGCTTGTTTTTACGAGTTCTAATTTTGCCGTGTATACGCGTACGGTTAGGAGAGGAGAGGTTTCCATGAGAGCGTTTGGAACAATTTCGCGGGGTGTTCGCGCCCCGATCATCAAGAAAGGCGACGATTTAGCCGAAATCGCGGCCCTTTCGGTAACGGAGGCCGCGGAAAAGGAAGGATTTGAGCTGCGCGACAGGGATGTCGTGGGCATAACCGAGTCGGTGCTGGCCCGCGCCCAAGGCAACTACGCCTCCTTGGCGCAGATCGCCGCCGATGTGCGCGCGAAAATTCCAGGCGGCGTCTTTGGCGTTACCCTGCCCATTCTCAGCCGCAACCGTTTTTCACAGATACTGCGCGGCGTATCGGCCGCGGCGGATAAGCTTTATATATTGCTCGCGTATCCGGGCGACGAGGTGGGCAACCCTCTGCTGAGCTGGGAGCAATTAGATGAAAAAGGGATTAACCCATATACCGACGTGTTAGACGAGGCCGAGTTTACCGCCTTGTTCGGCAGGGCGGTTCACCCCTTCACCGGCGTGGACTACATTTCGTATTACAAGGAGCTTACCGGCGGCAAAGCCTCTATATTATTCGGCAATGACCCGCGCGCCGTTTTGAAATACACAAAGCATGTCATAACGGCCGATATCCATACCCGCCACAGGTCAAAGAAGCTGCTTCGCGGCGCCGGGGCCGAGACCGTTCTCGGATTGGACGATCTTTTGAACGGGCCTGTGGAGGGAAGCGGGTATCACCCGCAATACGGCCTGCTGGGGTCGAATTTGGCGACGGAGGATTCCGTAAAGCTTTTCCCCCGCGACGCCCAAGCCTTCGCGGAGCGTGTGGCGGCCCGCCTTTTGGCGCTCTCCGGGAAAAACATAGAAGTTTTGGTATACGGCGACGGCGCGTTTAAGGATCCGGTCGGCGGAATTTGGGAGCTGGCAGACCCTGTTGTCTCTCCCGGCTACACCAAAGGGCTGGAGGGCACGCCGAACGAGCTTAAAATCAAATATTTGGCCGATACGGCCGCCGGCGACAAGAGCGGCGACGCGGCTTCCGAGCTTATCAAGGACATGATCCGCAACAAGCAGGAGAGCTTGGTGGGCGATATGTCCTCTCAGGGCACCACTCCCCGCCGCCTGACCGATTTGCTGGGCAGCCTGTGCGACCTGACCAGCGGCAGCGGCGATAAGGGCACGCCGATCGTGCTGATTCAGGGATACTTTGATTCATATGCGGATATTTGAACTGAAAGGGTGGCCCGTATTATGCGTAAAGACATACTCTCCCTCATGGAGCGCAACGCAAAGCTGACGGCGGACGAGATCGCCGTGCGCTTGGGCGTATCTGAGGCGGACGTGCGCGACGAGATAGCGCGGATGGAAAAGGAGCAGATTATCTGCGGCTATAACACGCTTATTAACTGGGATCGCGCGGACAGCGAATTCCTCACCGCGCTTATCGAGGTGAAGGTCACTCCGTCGCGCGGGCAGGGCTTTAACCGCATCGCCGAGCGGATATACCGGTTTGACGAGGTTAAGGCGGTATACCTTATGTCGGGCGGCTATGACCTGACGGTTATTATTGAGGGCCAGTCAATCAAGGACATAGCCTATTTTGTCTCCGACAAGCTCTCGCCCCTTGAGTCCGTCCTGAGTACGGCCACTCATTTTGTTCTTAAAAAATACAAGGATCACGGCGTCGTCCTGAACGAGCGGGGCGGCGACGACGAGAGGATGATCGTTTCGCCATGAGGAGCTTCGTCGCGCAAACGATCCGAGATCTGCCCCCGTCCGGCATACGCCGCTTCTTCGACGTGGCGGCCACCATGAAGGACGTGGTTTCGCTGGGCACCGGCGAGCCGGATTTCGCCACGCCCTGGCATATCCGCGAGGAGGCCATATTCACATTGGAACGGCGGCGCACCACCTACGGCGCCAACGCCGGCATGATGGAGCTGCGCCGGGAGATAGCGCGGTATATGTCCAAATACGGGCTGGAGTACGATGCGGAGACGCAGGTGCTGGTGTCGGTCGGCGCCAGCGAGGACATCGACGTGGCGATGCGCGCCATACTTAACCCCGGCGACGAGGTGCTGCTGGTTGAGCCGTGCTTTGTGGCTTATAAGCCGTGTGTTCTGATGGCGGGCGGCGTGCCTGTAACCATACCGACGAGCGCGGACAACGATTTCCGCGTCACGGCCGCCGACATAGAGGCGCGCCTCACATCCAAGACCAAAGCCGTCCTGCTCAGTTATCCCTGCAATCCCACGGGCGCCACCCTTGAGCGGACGGAGATAGAGTCCATAGCCGCCCTGCTGCGAGAGCGGGATCTGGTGGTTATCAGCGACGAGATATACTCAGAGCTGACATACGGCGGCGAGCCGCATGTTTCTATAGCGTCCCTGCCGGGCATGGCTGAGAAAACCATTGTCATCAACGGATTTTCCAAGGCGTTCGCCATGACGGGCTGGCGGCTGGGGTTTGCCTGCGGGCCGGCGGATTTGATTGCCGCCATGGTCAAAATCCATCAGTATATATTGATGTGCGCCCCCATTATAGCCCAGTACGCCGGCGTCGAGGCCCTGCGCAACGGCGCGGCGAGCGTGGAAGCGATGCGGAAGGAATACGACGGCCGGCGCCGCTTTATGCTCAACGGCCTGCGGGAAATGGGGATAGACTGCTTTGAGGCAAAGGGCGCGTTTTACCTGTTCCCCTCCATAAAGCGGTTCGGGATGTCCAGCGAGAAATTCTGCGACCGCCTGCTGCACGAGGCGCGGCTGGCGGTTGTGCCGGGAACGGCGTTCGGCGCTTCGGGCGAGGGGTATGTGCGGTGCTGCTACGCGTATTCCATCGACAGCATCAGGGAAGCCCTGTCCCGGCTGCGCGGTTTTATACAGTCAATATAATCTTAAGGGGGGCGCGGCCATGTGCGGCATTATAGGTTATGTTGGAAGTGAAAACGCCGTCCCTATCATTGTTGACGGGCTGAAAAAGCTTGAATACCGGGGATATGACTCGGCGGGAATCGCGGTCTACGGGCGCGGCGGCTTTGATGTGGTTAAGCAGGAAGGGCGCTTGGAGGCTTTAGAGGCGCGGCTGGCGGGCAGCCCGCTTTCCGGGAATATGGGCATCGGGCATACCCGCTGGGCCACACACGGCGAGCCGTCGGATATAAACTCGCACCCCCATGTCGGCAGCAAGAATAAAATCGCCGTTGTTCACAACGGCATAATTGAGAACTACAAGCAAATAAAGGAGCGTTTGGAGCAAAGGGGCGTCCGCTTCGCGTCGCAAACCGACAGCGAGGCCATCGCGCAGCTTGCAGAGTATTATTATGACGGCGATATTATGGATACGGTCATAAGGGTGGCCGGCAGGCTGGAGGGCTCATACGCGCTGGGCATCATGTGCCTCGACGAGCCGGACACGCTTATAGCGGTCAAGAAAGACAACCCGCTGATTGTCGGCGTATCCGAACACGGCCGGTTCATAGCGTCCGACGTGCCCGCCGTGCTGAAGCACACCAACAAGGTCTATTACCTGAACGATATGGAGATCGCCGTGCTGCGGGAAGGCGACGCGCGGTTTTTCAACTTTGATAAAGAGCCGTTAGAAAAAACTCCTGAGACCGTGACATGGAGTCTTGACGGCGCGGAAAAAGGCGGATACCCGCATTTCATGCTTAAGGAGATCATGGAGCAGCCCAAAATACTCCGGGATACCATCAGCTCCTCCATGACCGGTAGCAATGGGGATATAATTGACGGAATGGACGCCGCCCGGTTCGGCAAGGTGGTGATAACGGCCTGCGGCTCGGCGTATAACGCGGGGGTCGTGGCCAAATATGTATTTGAGAGGCTGTGCAGGATATCGGTCGAGGTGGAGCTTGCCAGCGAATTCCGCTACAAGGACGCCGTTATAGATGAAAAAACGCTTGTGATTTTGGTCAGCCAGTCGGGGGAGACGGCCGATACCATAGCGGCCATGCGCGAGGCCAAGTCCAAGGGCGCCTTTACGCTGTCCATTGTAAACGTCGTCGGAAGCACGATAGCCAAGGAAGCGGATCGCTGCCTGTTTACGGCGGCGGGGCCGGAAATCGCGGTGGCCACCACAAAGGCCTTTTCCGCGCAGCTTGTGATATTATATATTCTGGCCGTGCGGTTTGCCGCCCGTTTAGGTAAAGTGCCGCCCGGCAGGGAGCGGGAGATGCTTTCGGAAATCGAGAGCCTGCCCGCCAAGATAACCGAGATACTCAGGCAGGTCGATTCTATTCAAAAATACGCTTCCACTTGCGTCGGCTATAAGAATATCTTCTTTATCGGCAGAAATATCGACTACGCCATCGCGCTTGAGGGTTCGCTCAAGCTGAAGGAGATATCCTACATACATTCCGAGGCGTATGCCGGCGGCGAATTGAAGCATGGCACCATCTCCCTTATCGAGGACGAGACGCTGGTCGTGGCGATTGCCAACTGTGAGCGCCTGTATGGGAAAATCATGAGCAATGTGGAGCAGGTTATAAGCCGCGGGGCCAAGGTGCTTCTGATAGGAAGCTGCCTTGGCGCGGAGCCGGACGGGAAGCTTTACCGCATAATACTGCCCGAATCCGGCGACCTGTTCTCACCGTCGCTGTCCGTCGTCGCTTTGCAGCTTTTCAGCTATTATGTGGCGGCCAACAAGGGCTTGGATATAGATAAACCGCGAAATTTAGCAAAAAGCGTTACGGTAGAATAGAGGAGGCGCGCCCTGATGAACAGCACGGCAAGCGAGGTTCTGGAGTTTGTAAAGGAAAACGAGGTCAAGTTCATAAGGCTCGGCTTTTGCGATATGTTCGGGCTTCAAAAAAACATTTCGATCATGGCCGACGAGCTGCAATCGGCCTTTGACGGCGGGGTTTCCTTTGACGCGCACGCTGTGCGCGGATTCCGCGGCGTCACCGAATCGGATCTGTTCCTGTTTCCCGACCCCTCGACGATTTCGGTTCTCCCGTGGCGGCCGGGGCCGGGCCGGGTCGCGCGCTTTTACTGCGATATACGCAGCCCGGACGGCTCTGAATTTTTACACGACGGCAGGGGCTTGCTCAAGCGTGTGGCCGGGCGCGCCGAAAAAATGGGATACGCCTGTAAAGTGGGCGCCGAATGTGAGTTTTATCTGTTCAAGACCAACGAGGACGGCGAGCCGGCCGCCGTAACCTTTGACAAAGGGGGATATTTGGATATCGCGCCTCTCGACCGCGGGGAGGACATACGGCGCGAAATATGCCTGACCCTCGAGGAAATGGGGATAAGCCCGGAAAAATCGCACCACGAGCGGGGGCCGGGGCAGAATGAGATTGATTTCAGGTTCGGCGACGCCCTCTCCTGCGCCGATAACTTCCAGACCTTCAAGTCGGCGGTCAAGGCCATCGCCGCGCGCAACGGGCTGTTTGCCTCCTTTATGCCCAAGCCCATATCCGACAAGCCGGGCAGCGGGATGCACATCAATCTCTCGCTCGCCCAAAACGGGCGCAATATCTTCAAAAACGTAAGCGAGGGACACTCGCGTGTCGCCGAGAGCTTTATGGCCGGGATACTTGCCAGAATCGTTGAGATAACCCTGTTTCTCAACCCCATAGCCAACTCCTATGAACGCTTTGGCAAATACGACGCGCCCAAGTATGTGTCGTGGTCACACCAGAACCGCTCGCAGCTCATAAGGATCCCCGCCGCGCTCGGCCAAAAGGTCAGGATGGAGCTGCGTTCGCCGGATCCGTCGCTGAATCCTTATCTCGCCTTCGCGCTGATTATAGCCGCGGGGCTTGACGGGATTGACAACGGCATGGCGCTGCCGCCCGCCGTGGACGCGGATTTATATAAGGCGGGGCCGGACGTGACCGGGCCGCTGGCGGTTCTGCCGCGCAGCCTTGGCGAGGCCGTTGAGTCCGCCCAGGACAGCGGCTTTGTGAAAAGCGTGGTCGGCCAGGAGCTTTTTACAAAGTATATTGCCGCCAAAAAAACCGAGGCGGCCGATTTTGCCGCCTCCGGCGACAAGCCCGGGTTTTACGGGGAGCGATACTTTACCGTCGTATAAAGCCACTGAAATACTACAGAAAGGCGGCGATAAGATGGAAAGCGCTCTGATAGTATCATCCACGGATAAGAGCGCCTCCTACTTCGCGGAGCTGCTGAACGCAGCTTCCGTTAAGCATATCGCGGCCTTGCCGTCGTGCGGGGAAGCCCGGAGGCTTCTCATGGAGCGGGATTTCGATTTGGTAATCGTCAACGCCCCGCTCAGGGATGAATCGGGCGAAAGCATGTCGAGGCATATAGCGTCCAAAAGCATGTCGCAGGTCATACTTGTCGTGAAAAGCGAGTATTTCGAGGCGGTGTCCGCCGTCTGTGAGGAGGACGGCGTGCTGACGGTTTCAAAGCCGGTGAACCGAGCGGTTTTCTGGTCGGCTTTGAAGCTCGCCAGCTCGGCCCAGAGCCGGTTAACGCGCGTACACGCCGAGAACAGCAGGCTTAAACAGAAAAT
>WRLW01000002.1 GCA_009777435.1 Oscillospiraceae bacterium
GCGCGCATTGCGCGTCCGCAGATTGCATAAACAGACGCTATTGTTTAGCATTATTAGCAAATGCTCTTGTCATGACGTATAATCACTATAAATATAAGATAGGGGGAGTATGTTTATGCTCAAGAGGTGCTTGACAGTAATGCTGGCGCTGCTTATAGCGGCGGCATTGCCGCCGGGCGGCGCGCCCGCGGCGGCGGCGTCGCAGGGCAGGCCGTATAAGAGCTATAAGATAGATTTCCGTTCCCATGGGGAACAGGACGGCATACACCTGCACATCGACCGGGGGACGCAGCCGCGCCCCGAGAGCGCCGTGTTCGCGGCCGTGCCCGCCGGTACGGAACCCGCGTTAGTCACGCCGGCCAGCATAACCAGCCTTGACGAGGGGACATATACGCTGACTGATATGACGCTTTCACGCGAAACGTTCATGGTCGGCTTTGTGGACGCAAAGATAGGCATCGGCGACTATAACTTCTACTTTTTTGTTAAGACGGAGGACGACTCCTATATCATTTCCGAAAGCAAGTGCTACAGGATGTACCCCGAACGAACGCTTTTTGGATACTATGAGATACTTAACGGCCTTAACCCGCCGAGGGAGAGCCTTGTACTGCCCTATTGGAACCCCCTCGCCGAAACCGAATTTGATGTGCTTTGGTATAACGACGAGCATAAAAGCGAAGATGAAAAAGCCAACACATATGTGGAAATCCTTGTTTTCGGCTATGAGACCGGCAAGACCCGTTTTTATCTGCAACGCTACGGCGTCGAGCCGGAGTGGGAACACGCGCGCATCGTGGAGGGCGTGGGCTATGCGACGTACACCGTAACGGGGACTACGGGGCTTTTCACCCTCCACTATACCGTTGACGGCGGCGAGACGTGGCGGCCGCTGGGGTATTTGGCCATGCTGAACGGGCGTATCATGCAATACCCCATGAGCCCCGACAAGCCGCCGCCCAAAGCCGTTGTTGATATCTTCGCTTCCGATACGGGCAGGTACGGGGACGGCAAAATCGAGGCCTCGATAGTGGTAAAGGACGAGGATTACTCAACGGCCACCAGCATCGTTTTGGCAAATACCGCCAGCGAGACGTCGCTGCAATCATGGGAGTCGTTTGATTTTAGCGGCTTTGTCACGGAGAACGCGGCGCCTGAGCATAAAAGAAAAACCGGCAGCCAATCTATGGAGAGCGTCACATATAAATTTTCGGTCACGCCGCCGGAGCTGGGCGACGGCGTGTATTCGGTGTCGGTCGCGCGCGGCGCCGAAGTGTTTGAGTGCTTCCGCTTAGAGGTGTTTGGCGGCGAGTACCATACCATGTTCGCCGGCGAGCTGTCCATAAAGCCACTGGAAGCGGACGCCGCTTATGACGGCGATTATATCCGCCTGTGGCTGGCGTCCGAAAGTCTCAGGATACCCGCCGGCCAGCAGAGCTTTTCCCTCAACGGCGGCGATAAGTGGGATGTCATATCGAAATTCAAGGACGACAAGCTTTCTTCCTACATAGACAAGGGCATGGAGCTGTGCTTCGCGGACAAAGCGCCCGACCCGGCGTCCAAGAAGCCGCCCGCCGACGCGAAGATCATCAGGTTCCCCAAGGTAGCCAAGCGTGACGCCGCGCCCAAGATAGCCGTCAACTATCGGCTGGCGCACATGAAGGACGGCAAGCTTGTGTTCGGCGCGGACGACCTCAACATGTGGGTGCCCGTTGAAAAAAACGCGCCCAACACGGCGATAGGCGCGGGATATGTATACCGTTTTGAGGGCGTCGCGGAAAAGAACGGTCAGCCAAGGCCGTCCGGCAAGCCCAACACGGCGTCCGGCTTCAACCCGCTGCCCGCGGAGGGGATAGCCGTCCACGAAAGCGAATCGAATGAGACCAACAGGGGCATGGCCTATAAGTCCGTCAAGAGGAGCTATTTCGTGTACACGGAGGCCGCGTACATCGACGGCGTGTACCGCCCGCCGTCCAAGCCCGCCAAGCTGAGCGTGTCGAGCTATACAAAGCCGCCCAAGATGGCCGTTAACTACAAGACCGAAACCATTAAGCTCACAAAGGGCATCGTTCTGGATCTGAAAGAGCTTTACGACGGAGTGGTGAGCGACGCTGACGCCAAGAAGCAGCATGATATTTCCGAATTTATGAACGCCGGCCGCTTTGGCGTGGCCTACCGCGTCCCCCCGACCGATAAAAAGCCGGCGTCGGGCATCGCGTTTTATGCCGCCGCTTTCAGAGCGGACAAAAGCGAGCTTGTGTCCGCCATTGACGACAACGGCAAATTCAAGCCCGCCAAGGATATTGAATTCCGCAAAAAGGGCGCTGATAAATGGGGCTCGTTCAAGGCCGCGTCGTCGGCGGGTATCCATAAGGAATACGAATACCGCGTAAAGAATTCGGCCAAAAGCGGAAAGCTGCAATACTACGGCGGCGACGTATGGGGCGTTGACGACAACTGGAAGGACGACGACACGCAGGTTTACGCCGCCGGGCCGCCCCAGGATTTTGAATATGAGTGGGCTACTTGGGAGGACGAGAGGGGTAAAACCAAATCCGGCATAGTATATACCAACTTGACGTGACGGGGGCAGCAGGGGCCGCGCCGCTTTATGCGGCGCGGCCCTTTTTTACACTTATGTCACCGTTAAAAAAGGCGCAAGGCTTGGACATGGTTTATATGAAAAGCGGGTAAAAACAGCGCCCCTTATGGCCTGATACCCGCCGGATTTATAGAATAATCAATGCTCAAAAAAACGCGCGGCCATTGATATGACTGCGTTTTACAGGGCTGCGCGATAGGGGGGCGAAAATTTTTCAAAAAAATTTTCGCCCCCCTATTGACCTTAAATAATGTTCACCCTTTAGACTGAAATCACAAGGGAGGCCGGAGCCAATGACAGAGAATACGGCAAACATGGAGATTACCTTCGAGAAGCAGTTCAACGGTTACGACAGGAGCCAGGTAGACCGTTATGTGGCGGAGCTATCCGGCGCGTATCAAAAAGCATACGGCGAATACCTTTCCGTATGCGATAAATACAACGGTCTGATAGAGAGGTACAGGGAGCTTGAAGCGCGGGAGCGCGGCAGGCCCAGCGCCGACATCATATCCAAAACGCTTGTCGATACTGAAATCCTCGCGGGCAAAATCATAGAGGACGCCCGCGCGGAGGCGGCCAAAATACAGGCCGAGGCGCGGGAAAACGCGAAAAGGATCGCTGAGGACGCCTACATAACGGTTGCGGCCGAAAAACTGAAGGCCGAAAAAATCATGGCCGAGGCCGCCGCCGAAACCGTCCGCGCGAAAAAGGCGAGCGAACACGCCGGGGCCACGGTCAGCCAGATTATCGGCGCGATGCAGGAGCTGCTGACGGCCGCCGCGCCGGAAGCGCCGCCGGAAACCTCAAAGTATGACCTGTTCCCATACGGGCGCGTGGGCGCTTAGGGGCGGATAAGCGGGGAAGGAGGAGAGAGAAATGAGGACGCTGCTGGAAATCAACCGTGACTTCATGGCGTCAAACGCGGAGCCGCGGCCCATAAGCCCGATGACCATCGAGGCGCCGCCCGCGGCGGCAAAGGCTCAGGAAAGCGCCGGGCCTCCCGAGCGGCGGCGCGGAAAGGAAAAGCGGGGTATTCTCGCGGCCGCGTCGGACATGATGTTTTACTTAGCCATACTTGTTATGTTCTTCTCGATCCTGACCTCGGGCACGGACGGCGGCAGACCCAAATCAATCTTCGGATACTCATATTTCACGGTCATAAGCAACAGCATGAAGGACGAAATCCCAAAGGGCGCGTTTGTCCTCGTGAAGGAAACGGCCCCGCGCGGCCTTGAGATTGGCGACAACATAACCTTTATGCGCGACAGATACGACTCCGTAACACACAAGATCATCAATATTTACGAGAATTACGACAACAGCGGCGCAAGGGGTTTCCAGACCAAGGGCGTAAACAACTTAAACCCCGACAGAGATATCGTATACGAGGCAAGCGTCATCGGCAAGGTGATACTCGTCCTGCCCGGATTGGGAGCGGCAATATCCTATCTGGGCGAAAACATACACATCGTGTTTATCGTCTTTGCCGTATGCGTTATAGCTTCCTTCGGTCTCCGCGGAGTGTTCGCGGGGCCGTCGGGAAAAACCGGGGCCGGCGCGGCCTGAAAACAAGGCCCGCGCGGCGGCGGCCGGATGATATTGGAAAGGTGGTGAGGCAAATGATAAAGACGGGAAGGGGGCTGCTCCGGGCGGTAAGCTATGCGGCACTGACTATGCTTATCGCGGCGAGCGTGAACATATACGGCTGGGGGTATTCAGGCAGCCATATAAACGAGTTCACGGGCGCGGGAGAGCGGCCCCCCGGGCCGGAGGATACGACCGAGGTAACTGTGCGCAAGCTGCGCGTACCCGAGGACATGCACCCCGAAAGCGCCGACGTCCAGCTCTACAGAAACGGCGTACCTTATGGCGGCCCCGTGAGGCTGAACGACCAAAACGGCTGGCTGCATACATGGAGCGGCCTGAAAACCCAGCAGGGCGACAGATGGACGGTTGACGAGGTGGCCGTGCCTCCCGGCTTCGTCAAGATGATAGAGGGAAGCCCCGAACACGGGTTCACCATAACCAACTATTTACCATATATGGTTCCC
This sequence comes from Oscillospiraceae bacterium, assembly GCA_009777435.1. Taxonomy (GTDB): domain Bacteria; phylum Bacillota; class Clostridia; order Oscillospirales; family UBA929; genus WRMG01. The sequence continues at coordinate 4,654 of WRLW01000002.1, forward strand.
CCGGGCACAACCAATCCCCCGGGCATAACCAACACCCCCGGCATAACCAATCCCCCCGGCATAGCAGCCCCTCCGGGCGCGGTAAACCCGCCCGGCACGGCAAGCCCTCCGGGTACGGCAAACCCTCCGGGCGCCGTAAAAACGCCCAAGACCGGAGACGACGGGGACGCTAAACCGTGGCTGATGGTCATAACTGTCAGCGCCATGCTGCTAAGGCGTATTCTGCTGAAAAAACCGGCAGCCAAATGAGGAAAAGGAGTGATAACCAATGAAACGCAAAATCAACGTCCTGATAGCTTTAATATCCGCGCTCGCGCTGATAACAAGCGGGACGTTCGCGTGGGAGCAAATCATCACGCAGGTCAACGAGTTCACCGGCGGCAGAGGAGAAACCGGCATAACCCTGCACGACGACTTCAACCCCGGTATCAACAAAAAGGACGTGTATGTGGAAAACACAGGCGACATGACCTTGCTCGTCCGCGTGAAGCTGAACGAGGCCATGAGCCTCATAAGCAGCACATGGCGTCCGAGCGGCGGCGAATGGGTAACACACAGGCACGCCGCCGCGGACTGCGCCGGAGCCAACGCGGCGGGCAAGAAGTTCCACGACCATTTCGAGTGGACGATGGGCGGCTGGAAATACTACATGCCGGCGAGCGGCAGGGTGGTTAATGACCTCACCGTATACAGCGGCACGGAGCCGGGCGTGAAAAAGACGCCCGACGCCCGGATCGTATCGGCGGCGGACTTCCTCGCGATGACCGGCGAGCAGCAGGAAGCCTTTAACGGCTGGATATTCTCCGCGGACGGCTACGCTTACTGGTCGCGGCTCTTAAAGGGCGGCGAGGCCACCGGCCTATTGCTCGGCGGCGTGAAGCCCAAAAGCAGCCTCAAAAATATCGAATACTACTACGCCATCGACGTTATAGTCGAGGCGGTGGACGAGGACGACCTCCCGATGTGGACGCAGGGCGCCGGCCCAAAGGATCCCGGCGGAACCAAGCACCCCGAGGCGACCACCGACGGTAAGGAAGTCATCAATATCATCATAGGCGGCGACGGCGGTAACGGCGCTGGAACCGGCGGCAATGGCAATGGCAATGGCAACGGCGGCGGAGGTAACGGCGGCGGAGGTAACGGCGAAATACCGGTCAATAAGCCCGGCGGCGGATTCACCCCCATAACCGACCCCGACCCCATGAAGGGCGACGGATACTACGCGTCCATCGACTTTGTGGAATATGACGACCCGGAGAAAAACGAGCTTTACCACTACGGCTCGATCCATCTGGAGGACATCATAACAGACGGCAATTACAGCGTGACGGCCGAGGCCGTTGACGACAAGTACAAGCCCTATATAACCATAGGCGATTGTGACCGTCACGGCGGCAAACCGTCCATCATCTACAGCTATGAGCCAACCGCGGACGAGTGGATGCAGACCCGCATAATCGGCGGCGACCAAAACATGACCATTCCGGTTCAGGTCAGGCTCACAAGGGACGGCGGGGAAACCGCGGTCATTACGGTCAACATGATCTATCCCCTTTGTCTGGTGACTATATCATAGAGGCCGCCGGCGGGGAGCGCCGGACACTCCGGGCAAACGCTCCCTCCCACAAACCGGGAATCAATCAGAAAGGAGCATTACCATGAAAGCGATCAACAAATCCCGCGCGATTACGCTGTTCACGCTGGCGATGGCCGCGCTGACGGTCTTAACCGCGGTATTGGCGGTCAACATAGCCGGCACCCTCACAGTTCCCGAGGACATACACGTCGTTTTAGAAAGCGAGTCGGGAATTTCCCCCCTGTTTACGGTGGAGGTCGGGGAAAGCGTCAGCAGAACCATAGCCAACCTGAATCAGGCGCGCAACAGCGACCCCGGCATCGCCGATCTGGACTACACGGCGGAAGGCGCGGACAACCTTCAGGTCACAGGCCTAAAGGCCGGTCTGGCCACCATATCATACGGCACGAAGATAGGCTTGGTGTCCGCCGGCAAATATCAGGTCACGGACTCAAGGAACATCAGCGCCTATATAATCAAAGACGGCGGTGAAGTCCGGCTGGAGAGCGCCGGAGAGACCAAGCCCGTACCGGTAGAGATAGCCGAGGGAAGCGACAACATAAAATGGCGCTCCGCCAACACGGCGGTCGCCACGGTTAATCAAAGCACAGGCCGCGTAACGGCGGTAAGCAAAGGCGCCGCGGTCGTGATTGGTGAGTTCACCGACAAATGGGGCGCCGCCCGCAGCATCTTCATCTCGGTCGGCGTAGGGATCGACGGAAACCTCAGCGGAAACGGGAACATCATCAAGGGCGGGGACGGCGGCCATTACCGGCCCGTGGGCGTGCCGCCCAACGTGTACGAGGTGGTTGAGGAAAACGGCTCCCCCAAACAGCCCCCCGAATATGTCTATAACCCCGACGGCAATCCCGGAAACGGCAATAACCGGCCCGCGGTCACAAACGCCGGCGGCGGCTATTTGGCCGAGGATCCCAGTAACATCTGGAAGGAAGTCCTCCCGGACGGCAGCCTGAAGCAAAGCCCCGCGCTTTGGGGCGGCGCCAACGGCAAGCCCGGCGGCGGCGACGACAAGGAGGTCGTTAAATACGGCGACGACTACTGGGTGGATATGGGCCAGAACGTCTGGCGAATGGTTGACAAGAGCGCTCCGAGAGGCGAGCTGAGTATTCTGATAGGCGGAGGCCCCGGCTACAATCCCGCCGGCTACCCGGCCACGCAGATCTTCGATAACACCGCCCGCGACGGTAAATACTATGTCGGGCCGTTTGATTCAAACACCGAAGAATACTTTTTCGGCGACCCGCCGGGCGGCAACGGTCTGTTAGAAAGCACGGATCACGGCACCGCGTTTGACGACGTGAAATACTACAGGGACGCGGAAGGCAACATGATTACAATCAAGCCCGAGCCGCCGCCCGACCTGAGCGGAAGCGGAATACCCGGCCTGAATACCATATCCACAGGCGGCATTATCGAGATCGACGGTATCGAGTGGATAAAGGTAAGGTCGGGCATCGAGGGCAAAATGGGCGCCAAATGGACGCTGCTGCTGAAGAAAGACGTACTGCCCGACCCCACGGTATACACCAAATGGAAGCCAGACTTCGATTCAGGCTATAACCACACGGATATAAGCGGCGTGGTCAACGGCTGGTACTATCAAAACGACATGCCGGTTCTGAAAAGCAACGCGCTGCACCCCCACGTCTACGGTCACGACTCCCAAAGCATAACCACAGGCCATAACGCGCTCACGGGAGCGGCCGATACCGTCGCCTTTGTTCCCTCGGTCAAGGACGTTTACCAAAACGGCTTTGAAAACTACCTTGGGATCGACCAGCTGCTGATACCCGGAAAAAGGTGGTGGACAAGCACCCATGACGGAAGGCACCTCAAGGTACTGAACGCGAACGGCTCATGGGGAATCTGCGAGTTTGACCTCAAGGACGAGATATACGTCCGGCCGGCCATCTTTGTCAGAACACCCTGACGCCGGCGGCGCGCGAAACAGGCCCGGGGGCGGAAAACCCCGCCCCCGGGCATATGAAAGGGGAGCATAGCAAATGACGCGGACAATCGAATGGATACGGGAGATCATCAAAGAGCGGCTCTTAGAAAACCCGGCTTCACAGGAATATGTAGACGGCTTGGTGAGTAAAGCGCTGATGGAGATAGCCGGCACAGGCGGGGCCGCGCAATGAGACGGGCCGTCCGGCTTCTGGCCATATCGGCCCTCACGGCGGTCATCTGTATAGGAGGATACCGCGTTTGGGAGATATCCGGGCAGTATACGGATGAAAAGGAGGTCAGGAGCGAGATGCTGAAATACAGATTGCTGATGGAAGAACCAAAACCGCAAGAGCCGCAGGCGCCGGCCGTCTATACCGGCGGCTCCGGGGACGTTGAGTACCCGCCGGAGGAGCCGCGGTACAACCAAAGCGTCATCGACATGCAAAACCAGATAAACCGCGACATCGCGGGATGGCTTACCATACCCGACACGCGCATAGACTACCCCTTTGCGGCCCCCTCGGATAACGAATACTATCTGCGGCGGGATATACACGGGAATAAGGCCTCGGCGGGCAGTCTTTTTATGGACTTCCGCTGCGCGGGCGATTTCTCGGGCTTAAACACCATAATATACGGGCACAACATGAAAAACAAGAGCATGTTCGGAGATCTGAGCCTGTTCGCGGAGCAGGGCTTCTTCGAGGAAAACACGTCCGGGACGATATTCTTGGCAGACCAAACCCTAACGCTGGATATATTCGCCTATATGGTCATACGCGACGACGACGGGATTATTTACGGCCTGACGGCCGAGCGGGACGAGTTTATGAGCTATGTCAGGGCGTCGGCCCGCAGCTTCCGGGAGCCCAAAACGCTTGGGAATATAGTGACGCTCTCGACCTGCTCGTATCAATCCGATCAAGCGAGAGCGGTATTGCTTGCCATGGCCGCTTAGCCGCCCGGCGCGGGGGCGTAAACGCCCCTGCGGCGCCCCGGCTTGGAAACGGCGACGCAGGCCTGAGCCAGATACCTCGAGGGGTCATGGGTGCAGATCTCGTCGAACATATACATGACCCATACCGGCCCGGAAAGGGTCAGGGCGTTCTCCTTGGCGTAAGCGGCCATTCTTTCGGGCATGTCGCCCATGTTGCCGTAATACCCCCGGTTAAACGCTATCAGATACTCCCCCTCTTTCCGCGTGCCGGAGCCTAACGGGTCTATGGTGAAAAAATGTTCGGGGTGCGACGGCTCGCTGATAAAGGAGTCCATGCCGCTCCAATAGCCGCCGATGGGGAGATTGAGATTTATGTGCCGTTCGCTTGCGTGGCTGAGAAATGACGCGAGGGGCTGCAAAAAGGTTTCGCGGTCTCCGTACTCATTGCGGGGCCAGAGATGGAATTCCTTGTTCTCCCTGTACAGAACGGCCACGGCGCTTTCGTCTACCTTGACGCCGCGCCCCGCGGCGTCCTCGTCCGTTACCCGCTTCCCGTCAACGGCCGTAAAGCCGCCGGCCGCGATAGTGCCGTAGTTGATCAGCTCGCGCCGCGCGTGTATGACCGAGTAACGCTCCCGCAGCAGGCGCATCTCCATATCTAAATGCCTTTCCTGCTTTTCCAGCAGGTTCAGAAGCTGCAGCGGAGTCCGCTCCTTTCTAAGGTTGGAGATCTGCTTCAGCGGCACGTTGAGGTCGCTCAGCAAAACGATAAAATTAAGCGTGGGAATCTGCGCGAGCGAGTAGTATCTGTAATTGTTCTCAGGGTCGCGCTTAACCGGGGAAAACACACCGATTTTATCATAAAAACGCAGCCTTGAGACATCCTCTCCCGTTATCTTGGAAAACTCCTGAATGGTATAGTAGGTTTTCAAGCCTGTTCTCCCCCCATTCCACAGCCCGCGCCCTCGCGCGCCTAAGCGCGGTTGATAAAATACACCGCCGCGGCGCATACCGCGATAACGGCGAGCGCCGACAGGAGGACGGCGGTTTTGGGCTTTGCGGAATCCCCGTGCGGCTCGCCGGTCATCGAGCGCAGCGCGACCGACACCGGCTTGTATGCCATCACGGTTACAGCGGCGTTTATGCCGCCCTTTATCAGGTTAAACGGCAGAATAACAGGCAGCAGCATGGCCTTCACAGCCTCTACGGGCGCGCCCATGAACAGCGGTGTGATTATCAGGTTCGCGCCGGCCATTATGGCGGCGCTGACCAACACGCCGCCCGAAAGCCCGGCGACCGCGCCCGTCATGTCGCGCCGCGCGCGGTATATAAAGCCGGCCGTCAGCGCTAAGGAGCAGGTGGAAATTATGTGCATCATAATACCGTAGGGGCCGCTCTGCGCGCTGACCGTAAGCCCCTGTATCACAGCGGCCGTCACCGCGACCGACATCCCGTCCAGCGGGCCATAGGCCAGTGCTGTTATCAATATGGGGATATCCGCCGGGTCATACTCCAAAAAAGGGGCCTGCGGGAAAATCGGGAAGTGGATAAAAAAGACCAGCACAATCGAAATCGCGGCCATTACCCCCATAACGGTCAGACGGCGTATTTTCTCCTTCACAGTCATTACCTCCTGCAGTATAATAAACACCCGAAAGCATACGCTTCAGGCGTTTAATGCGCAGCATTACAAGAGTTATCAGCGGCATTACGAAACACTTGGGCAATGCGCCCCACACCAAGAGTTAATCTCGGCATTACAAAACGTCCGGCAATATGCCCCACGCCAAGAGTTATTAGCGGCATTACGAAACACTTGGGCAATGCGCCACTTGTCCGGGCAATGCACAGCATTGCCAAGAGTTAATCTCGGCATTACGAAGTAAAGCCGAGATTTACTCAGTAGTCCGCCACCAGCCGCTCAAGGTTGAGCAGCAGCTTAACGCCCTGCGCGGTCTTGCCGATGCCCCTGATATACCGGTTTTCATAGCCGGAACGGTGGCTCGACGGGTCGGTTATGTCGTCGTAGGCTATATCCATCACGCCGCGCACAGTATCTACAATCAGCCCTATGCCCGTACCCTGCGCGTCCACCACGATTATACAGGTGCGGTCGTCGTATGCCTGCTGCTCCTTGTTGAAACGGATACGCACGTCCATCACGGGTATTATCTTGCCCCGCAGATTGATGATGCCTTTTATATACGCGGGCAGCTCAGGCACGTCCGTGATGGTCTGCACGTTGATGATCTCAGTCACGACCGAGATCTCAAGGCCGTAATCCTCCTCGCCCACCGCGAAAGTGAGGTAAAGCTCCGAATTGCCGGTTTGAGTCAGCTCCATCTCGTCCATGCCGTTGTCAACTCCTTTTTATGGATATCAGTTATGACGTAAGGCTCTTTACGTCTATAATCAGGCTTATGTTGCCGTTTCCGAGTATTGTGCAGCCGGCGATGCCGCGGATCTGGCCAATACGCTCGGTGATGAACTGCGGTATGGCTTTAAGAACGACCTGCTGCTCGCCTATCAGCGTGTCGGCGAACAGGCCGGACATATGGCCCTCGTCCTCCACCATCATTATAATGCCGTCCGCGAACTCGGTTATGTCCGTGTACACCGAGAACAGGCTGTGCAGGCGCACTATGGGGTAACATTCGCCCCGGAACAGGATCATCTCGTTTCCGTCGGGGTCAACCACTATCTGTTCCGGCTGCGGCTTGAACGACTCGCGGATGTTCAGGGTGGGCACAAGGTAAACGTTCTTGCCGACGCGTATCTCGATGCCGGCGAGTATGGCCAGCGTGAGCGGTATGCGGATGGTGTTGACGGCGCCCTGGCCGGGCGTCGAATCGACGACCACCGTGCCCCCGATTTTTTCTATGTTCTTCTTCGCGACGTCCATGCCGACCCCGCGCCCCGACAGCTCGGTGACCACCTCGTTGGTCGAGAAGCCGGGCAGCATGACAAAGTTGTATATCTCCTTGTCGGTATACTCGAACTCAGGCTTGCTGAGCAGCCCCTGCCTGACGGCCTTTTGCAGTATCTTGTCGCGGTCAAGCCCGCGCCCGTCGTCGGAGCAGGTGATGATGACGTCCGAGCCGGAGTTGCGCGCCTCCAAAACGATTTTGCCGACGCGCGGCTTGCCGGCCGCCTCGCGCTCGTCGCCGTCCTCCAGCCCGTGATCCATCGAGTTGCGTATTATGTGCATAAGCGGGTCGGAGAGATTGTCGATGATATTCTTATCGACCTCGGTCTCCTCGCCGAGTATAACGAACTCTATATCCTTGTTGAGCTTGCGCGACAGGTCGCGCGCCAGCCTGTGCATCTTGTGGAAGGTGCTTGATATGGGTATCATGCGCACCGACATTATAACGTCCTGCAGCTCGCTGGTGTTCTTGTTCAGCAGTCCGGCCGACTTCTCGAAATTCTCAAGGTTAAGGCCCTCGAGGTCGGGGTTGTTGACCACCATGGCCACCGAAATGACAAGCTCGCCGGCCAGATCCATAAGCTTGTCAAGCTTCTCAACGTTAACGCTGATGAAGCTCTGCTTGACCTCGGCGGGCGGCATGGCGGGAATGGCCTTCGCGGCGTCCGCCGGGGCCGGCGCGGCCTGCGGGGCGGCGGCCTTGGGCTTCTCCTCCGGGGGAGCGGCGGCCTGCGGGGCGGCTTCCTCGGCCTTTTTCTCCGCTTTTGGGGCCGCCGGGGCGGCCTTAGGCTTTTTGGGCTTCGAGGCCGGGGCCGCGGCCTTCGCGGTCTCCGCCGCCGGCGCCGGCTCAGGCTCTTCCGGGGCGGGCGCGCCCGCGAACCATACCTCGAATGATTTGACGAACAGCGTCTCGGACAGAACCGAACGTATGGCGGCTATATCGGCGTCGGAGTATATGGTGAACAGCGCGCCGCTGGCGATTATCTCGTCGCTGCAATCCTCCAGCAGATCCTCGGGCACGCTGTCGATGTGGCTGCTGTATTCCATCAGCGAGTTTGTTATCTGGTAGGCGCGGATGTTTTCCATCTTGCAGCCTTCCTCAAAGAAAACCCGCGCCTGGAAGCAATTTTCAGATTGCGCGCCGCCGCCGGCCGGAGGCGTCTCAGGCACGGCTTCGGCTTCGTCGGCTTCGTCCTCCTCGTCCTCGTCCGCCGGGGCGGTGTCCGAGGTCTTTCCGGTCAGGACGTCCATATAGGCGTGTATTTTGTCCATAAGCTCGGCCTCGTTGCCGTCGGACGGCATACCCGCCTGTATTTTGGAAATCTCCTGCTTGAAGAAGTCGCCCGATTCGAGGCATATGTCTACGATAGCTTTCCAGTCCGGGTTTACGCCGGGGTTCTCGCGGATATAAAAGAACATGTCCTCGACGTAATGCCCGACCGTTTCGATCTTATTGTACTCCATCATGCCGGCGCTGCCTTTGATGGTGTGCATTACTCGGAATATCTCGTTGATATGCTCCTCGTTGAGGCGGCCCTGCTGTTCGCCCTCTATGAGGATTTCCTCCAAGCGCTCCGTAAGCTGCATGTTCTCGAATATGAACATCTCGAGCATCGGATCGTTGCTCATCAACAACACCTGCCGTTCTATGATTATAATCCAGTCAGCTAATTATATCGGAACAAATATCGCTTGTCAAATAATAATGAGCTTTTTTGCGATTTGATCGAAGTTTATGTTTTAGCGCGCCGCTCCGCCCGGTGACGCGCGGCTTTTCTCATGACCGGGCCGCCCCTTTCGGGGGCGGCCCGCCGCGTGGTTATATCACTTCATATTCGTATTCTTCCTGCTCGACCTCGATATCGAAGTCGCGGTACTGCTCCATGCCGGAGCCGGCGGGTATAAGCTTTCCGATGATGACGTTTTCTTTCAGACCGAGCAGGCGGTCAACCTTGCCCTTGATGGCCGCGTCGGTCAGCACGCGCGTGGTCTCCTGAAACGACGCCGCCGACAGGAACGAGTCGGTGGCCAGCGAAGCCTTTGTTATGCCGAGCAGCAGCGGGGAGCTGACGGCCAGCTCTAACTCGGCCTCGCCCGCGTCTATGCGCTTGCGCACGGCCTCGTTGGCTTCGTCAAACTCGAACAGATCGACGGTCGCGCCGATAAGCAGGTCGGTGTCGCCCGAGGACTCGACCTTGACCTTGCGCATCATCTGGCGCGCTATGACCTCGATGTGCTTGTCGTTGATATCGACGCCCTGCTGGCGGTAGACGTGCTGGACTTCCTGTATGAGGTAGCTGTGTACGGCCGACGCGCCGCGCAGGTTGAGTATATCATGGGGATTGAGCGCGCCGTCGGTAAGCTCGGCGCCCATCTTCACCGGGCCGCCGTCCCTGACCTTCAGGCTGAACGACGACGCGACGCTGTATGAGCGCGCCTCGCCCGTCTCGTCGTTGCGCACCACTATGGTCTTGCCCGCGCCCTTGCGCGGCTCCTCTATGGAAACCGTGCCGCTTATCTCGGACAGCGTGGCCGTGCGCTTGGGCTTGCGAGCCTCAAACAGCTCCTCGACGCGCGGCAGGCCCTGGGTGATGTCCTCGCCGGCGACGCCGCCCGTGTGGAAGGTGCGCATGGTGAGCTGGGTGCCCGGCTCGCCTATCGACTGCGCCGCTATGATGCCCACGGATTCGCCCACGCTGATGGCCCTGCCCGTCGCGAGGTCGGTGCCGTAGCACTTCGCGCACACGCCGTGGCGCGCCTTGCAGGTCAGCAGGCTGCGTATGGTGACTTCCTTAACGCCCGACTCGGCTATAAGGTGCGCCGTGGCGTCGTCCATCAGCGTGCCGGCGGGCACTATCACCGAGCCGTCCGGGAGGCGCACCTCCTCGGCGGCGTATCGGCCGGCGAGACGGTCAACCAAAGGCTCGACCATGCCGCCGTCTATCTCTATCTCGCTGACCGTGATGCCGTCGGGCGTCCCGCAGTCGTCGGAGCGTATGATAACGTCCTGCGACACATCGACCAAGCGGCGCGTGAGGTAGCCCGAGTCGGCGGTGCGCAGCGCGGTGTCGGCAAGCCCCTTGCGCGCGCCGCGCGACGATATGAAGTATTCCAATACGTTAAGACCCTCTCGGAAGTTGGCCTTTATGGGTATCTCGATGGTCTTGCCGGCGGTGTTGGCCATCAGGCCGCGCATACCGGCGAGCTGGCGTATTTGGTTCATGGAGCCGCGAGCGCCCGAATGGGCCATCATATATATCGGGTTGAACACGTCGAGGTTCTCGCGCATGGCGGCCGTAACCTTTTTGGTGGTCTCGTCCCACTCCTCGATGACCAACCTGTAGCGCTCCTCGTTGGTGATAAGGCCGCGCCGGTAATCGCGGTCGATGCTCGCGACGCTGCGCTCGGCGCTTTCGATAAGCTCTTTTTTCTCGTCGGGAACCGTCATGTCCGAAATGGATATGGTTATGGCGCCGCGCGTCGAATACTTAAAGCCCAGCGTCTTGATATTGTCGAGCAGCTTGGCCGACTCGGTAAAGCCGTGCTGCTTGATGCAGCGCTCTATTATACGGCCCAGATCCCTGTTGGTGGCCACGAAATTAACCTCAAGAGCCATCTCCTGCTCAGGGTCGTCGCGGTTTACGAAGCCCAGATCCTGCGGTATGGCCTCGTTGAATATCAGGCGGCCCACGGTGGCGTCTATGATGCGCGCTTGCTCAACGCCGTTTATGGAGCGCGACACCCTGACCTTTATGGGCGCGTGGATGCCGACTATGCCGAAATCATAGGCCATCAGAGCCTCGTTGGAGTCGCTGAACGCCCGTCCCGCGCCCGGCTCGTTTTCGTTGACCACGGTGAGGTAATAAGCGCCCAGCACCATGTCCTGCGTCGGCACTGTGACCGGCCTGCCGTCCTTGGGATGCAGCAGGTTGTTGGCCGAAAGCATAAGGAACCGCGCCTCGGCCTGCGCCTCCGCCGACAGCGGGATATGGACGGCCATCTGGTCGCCGTCGAAGTCGGCGTTATAGGCCGTGCAGACCAGCGGGTGCAGCTTGAGCGCGCGGCCCTCGACCAACACAGGCTCAAAGGCCTGTATGCAGAGCCTGTGGAGCGTGGGCGCGCGGTTGAGCAAAACGGGATGCTCGCGGATGACCACCTCGAGCGCGTCCCAAACCTCGGTGCGCGCGCGTTCGACCATCTTCTTGGCCGACTTGATGTTGTTGGCCACGGAATCCTCGACCAACTTTTTCATAACAAAGGGCTTAAACAGCTCGAGCGCCATCTCCTTGGGCAGCCCGCACTGGTATATTTTAAGCTCCGGGCCGACCACTATGACCGAGCGCCCCGAATAATCGACGCGCTTGCCGAGCAGGTTCTGGCGGAAGCGCCCCTGCTTGCCCTTGAGCATATCGGACAGCGATTTCAGGGCGCGGTTGTTCGGGCCTGTGACCGGCCTGCCGCGGCGGCCGTTGTCTATCAGCGCGTCAACGGCCTCCTGAAGCATACGCTTCTCGTTGCGCACGATTATATCGGGCGCCTTTAGCTGTATAAGGCGTTTAAGGCGGTTGTTGCGGTTGATGACGCGGCGGTATAAGTCGTTGAGGTCTGAGGTCGCGAAGCGCCCGCCGTCAAGCTGCACCATAGGGCGTATTTCGGGCGGTATGACCGGCAGAGCCTCCATTATCATCCACTCCGGGCGGTTGCCCGAGGAGCGGAACGACTCGGCCACCTCAAGCCGCTTTATGATGCGCATACGCTTCTGGCCCGAGGCGTCTTTAAGCTCGGCGCGCAGGCCGCCGGCCAGCTTGTCTATATCGATGCGCGCGAGTATGTCGCGGATGGCCTCCGCGCCCATGCCGGCCACAAAGGCGTCCTCGTATTTCTCGACCATCTCGCGGTATTCCTTGTCGCTCAGTATCTGCCTTTCGGCTAAAGGCGTGTCGCCCGGGTCTATAACTATATACGACGCGAAATACAGCACCTTTTCAAGCAGGCGCGGCGACATGTCGAGTATAAGACCCATGCGCGACGGGATGCCCTTGAAATACCAGATGTGCGAAACCGGCGCGGCCAGCTCTATATGGCCGAGCCGCTCGCGGCGCACCTTCGAGCGCGTGACCTCGACGCCGCAGCGGTCGCATATCTTGCCCTTGTAGCGTATTTTCTTATATTTACCGCAATGGCACTCCCAATCCTTCTGCGGGCCGAATATGCGCTCGCAGAACAGGCCGTCGCGTTCGGGCTTCAGTGTGCGGTAGTTGATGGTTTCGGGCTTCTTGACCTCGCCGTGCGACCACTCGCGTATCATTGAGGGGGAGGCAAGCCCGATCTTGATGGATTCAAAAGCCGTGTAACTCATATTCCCCAACCTTTCACAAAGCTGCTGCGCCCCGTTTTTATGATTGGGCGGGACGCGCGCTCCCCGGTATCAGTCCCCGTCGGGGGTTTCATCGGAGGTCTCGCCTGAAATCCCGTTTGGGATCCCGTCGGAGGTCTCGTCGATATCGTCGATGTCGTCGGCGTCCTCGGCTATGTCGTCCGCCACCGCGTTTTCATACAGATCCTCGGCTATGTCGTCCTCAAAGGTCTCCTCGGCCTCGAAGCTGAAGCCCTCTATGGCCTCGTCTACGGTCTCGACGCTGTAGCCGTGCGCGGCGATATTGCGATCCTCGACGTACTGCTGCTCGATCTCGGCCTCGGCCATGCGGACAAAGCCGTCGTCATCGTCGTCGTCGCGCAGCGTTATCTCCTCGTTGTACTTATCCAGCACGCGCATATTCAGGCCGAGCGACTGAAGCTCCTTTACCAGCACCCTAAACGACTCCGGCACGCCGGGCTTGGGCACGTTGTGGCCCTTCACGATGGCCTCATAGGTCTTAACGCGCCCCACGATGTCGTCCGACTTGACGGTCAGTATCTCCTGTAGGGTATAGGCCGCGCCGTAGGCGTAGAGCGCCCAGACCTCCATTTCGCCGAAGCGCTGGCCGCCGAACTGCGCCTTGCCGCCGAGCGGCTGCTGCGTGACTAACGAATAGGGGCCGGTCGAGCGCGCGTGTATCTTGTCGTCCACCAGATGCGCGAGCTTGAGGAAGTAGATATACCCGACCGTCACCGGATTGTCAAAGGGCTGGCCGGTGCGCCCGTCGTAAAGCACGCTCTTGCCGTCCTTGCGAAGCCCGGCAAGCTCCAGCGTGTCCTCTATGTCTATCTCGTTGGCGCCGTCGAATATGGGCGTCGCGATTTTCCAGCCGAGCTTCTGGGCCGCCATGCCCAAGTGAACCTCAAGCACCTGCCCGATGTTCATACGCGAAGGAACGCCGAGCGGGTTGAGAACTATATCAAGCGGCGTGCCGTCGGGCATGAAGGGCATGTCCTCCTGCGGCAGTATGCGCGAGATGACGCCCTTGTTGCCGTGACGCCCGGCCATCTTGTCGCCCACGGATATCTTGCGCTTCTGCGCTATATAGCAGCGCACGACCATATTAACGCCGGGCGACAGCTCGTCGCCGTTTTCCCGCGTGAAAACCTTAACGTCAACGATTATGCCGCTCTCGCCGTGCGGGACGCGCAGCGACGTGTCGCGCACCTCGCGGGCCTTCTCGCCGAATATGGCGCGCAGCAGGCGTTCCTCCGGCGTAAGCTCGGTTTCGCCCTTGGGCGTCACCTTGCCGACCAGTATATCGCCCGAGCGAACCTCGGCGCCGACGCGCACTATGCCGCGCTCGTCAAGGTCTTTGAGTACGTCGTCGCCGACGTTCGGGATGTCTCTGGTTATCTCCTCGCGCCCGAGCTTTGTGTCGCGGGCCTCGGTTTCGTATTCCTCGATGTGTATCGAGGTGAACACGTCGTCGCGCACAAGCCGCTCGTTTATCAGTATGGCGTCCTCGTAGTTGTAGCCCTCCCAGGACATAAAGCCGATCAGCACGTTGCGGCCGAGCGATATCTCGCCCTGGCAGGTGGACGGGCCGTCGATCAGCACGTCGCCCTTTTTGAAGCTCTGGCCGGCCCTTACTATGGGCCGCTGATTGACGCAGGTGCCCTGATTCGAGCGCGAGAATTTGATTATCTTATATGTCTTGGAGCCGCTTTGGCTGTAATTGACGGTCAGGTGCGACGCCGTGACGCGCGCGACCGCGCCGTCCTCCTCGGCGGCGATAACAACGCCCGAATCGACGGCGGCCAGATGCTCGATGCCGGTCGCCACGATGGGCTGCTCCGGTATGAGCAGCGGCACGGCCTGCCTCTGCATGTTCGAGCCCATCAGCGCGCGGTTGGCGTCGTCGTTTTCGAGGAAGGGTATCATGGCGGTCGCCACAGACACCATCATTTTGGGCGACACGTCGATAAAGTCAACGTGGTCGCGGTCAACCTCGATGATCTCGCGGCAGCGCGCGGTTATGCGCTCGCGCGCGAAGCGGCCGTCGTCGTCCACCTGCTCGTTGGCCTGCGCGATAACGAACTCGTCCTCCATGTCGGCGGTCATATAAACGATATCGTCCGTCAGCCTGTGCGTTTCGGGGTCAAGCTTCCGGTAAGGCGCCTCTATAAAGCCGTAGTCGTTGATGCGCGCGTAGGTGGCCAGATAGGATATAAGGCCGATGTTCGGGCCTTCCGGCGTCTCTATGGGGCAAAGCCGCCCGTAGTGGCTGTAGTGAACGTCGCGCACCTCGAAGTTCGCGCGCTCGCGCGACAGGCCGCCCGGGCCCAGCGCCGACATGCGGCGCTTGTGCGTCAGCTCGGCCAGCGGGTTGGTCTGATCCATGAACTGCGACAGCGGCGACGAGCCGAAGAATTCCTTTATGGCCGCCGTAACCGGCCTGATGTTAATCAGCGACTGCGGCGTGATGATATCTAAATCCTGCACGGTCATGCGCTCGCGTATAACGCGCTCCATGCGCGAGAAGCCGATGCGGAACTGGTTTTGGAGCAGCTCGCCCACGCTGCGCAGGCGGCGGTTGCCCAGATGGTCTATGTCGTCGGAGTTGCCGATGCCGGAGGCCAGCCCGTTGAGGTAGTTGATGGAGGCCAGAATGTCGTCCGGGGTTATGTGCTTAGGTATCAGGTCGTCAACGCGCTCGGCCAGAGCGGCTTTAAGCTCGCCGGCCGGCGTGTTTTCCAGAAACTCGCGCAGCAGGTCGAATTTAACGCGCTCGCTTATGCCTATCTCGGCCGGGTCGAAGTCCACGAAGCCGGCCATATCGACCATGCCGTTCCCGAACACCACCACGGGCTTGCCGTCGATGTCGAGTATGACGCGCGTGACGCCCTTGGCCTCAAGCGCGCGGGCGCGCTCGCGGGTCAGCGTCTCGCCGGCCTCGGCCAGCAGCTCGCCGGTGAGCGGGTCGGCGACCGGCTCAAACAGCCTGCGGCCGGTCACGCGCGGCGCAAGCGCGAGCTTTTTGTTGAATTTATAGCGGCCGACCTGCGAGAAGTCGTAACGCTTAACGTCGAAAAACAGGTTGTTGAGCAGCGCCTTGGCCGATTCGACGGTGGGCGGCTCGCCCGGTCTGAGGCGCCTGTAAATCTCCATCAGGGCCTCTTCCTCGCTCTTGGAGGAATCCTTTTCGAGGGTGGCCATTATGCGCTCGTCCTCGCCGAACAGCTCCTTTATCTGGCTGTCCGCCGGCAGGCCGACGGCCCGCATCAGCGCCGTGACGGGCTGCTTGCGGTTCTTGTCGATGCGCACGTAAAACACGTCGTTGGCGTCGGTTTCGTACTCTAACCAAGCGCCCCGGTAGGGTATGATAGTGCAGCTGTACACGGCGTTGTCGGATGTGTCCGACACCCGCTCGAAATACAGGCCGGGGCTGCGCACGATCTGCGAAACGATCACGCGCTCCGCGCCGTTTATGATAAAGGTGCCGCCCGGCGTCATGAGCGGGAAGTCGCCCATAAACACCTCCTGCTCCTTTATCTCCTCGTTCTCGCGGTTGCGCAGGCGTACGCGCACCCGCAGGGGCGCGGCGTAGGTCGCGTCGCGCTCCTTGCATTCCGCGATGGAATACTTCGGGGTATCCTCCAAATGGTAATCAATAAAGCTCAGTTCAAGGTTCCCCGTGTAGTCTGAAATGACCGCCACGTCGCGGAACACCTGCCTGAGCCCGACATTTAGAAACCACCTGTAGGAATTTTTCTGAACCTCGATAAGATTGGGCATGGACAGCGTACCGTCCAGCCGCGCGTAGCTCTTGCGCGTGGTATAGCCGCATTGCATGTCCTTTACCGTCACAGAGCCCGTTCCCTCCTATGTTTGTCGATTGGGGATACGCCCGGCGGCGTTGTAGAATTGTCGCGTTTTGGTATTGCCTTTTTTCAAAAAAACTGCTATGCTGTTTTTGTCGAAACCTTAAAGCGGGGGCGGCGTTTGGGGCCGTCTGTCTTTCAGGCGCGGAATCAATTCAAAATTATATCATGGCAGAAAATACTTGTCAATGAATTTTTTTACGCGGCGAAAATAAACGGGGCCGGGGGCGCGCCCGTTATTTTTTTCGTCGTTTTTCGTCGTTTTAAGCTCTATTTTTTGATCTCCCATTCCGAAAAATTATCGAAGGGCCTTAAAAACAGGGGCTTCACGCCGTCGGCCGCGCCGCGCCGCGTGACTAAGGCCTGACGCCTGAACAGCAGCGGTATGGCCGGCATCCGCTCGGCCCACGCCTCGGCGGCGGAGATGCCTTCGGGCGCGCCGGGCGCTCTGAGCGGCGCCGAAGCGCCTTCGGGCACGCGCGCGCCCTCGCGCCGCGCCCAGTCGTCCAGATTAAAATCGGCCGGCACGTTTTCGCGCGCGCAATACAGCTCGTAGTCGCCTCTTTTGAGCGCGGCGGCAAAGGCGGAGCGCGTAAGCGGCGTATACTCGGCGTCTATGCCCGCCTCGGCCAGCGCGCGGCAGATAAAGCGCACGGCCTCGCACGCCGCGCCGTCGTCCTCCTCCACCAAAAACCGCAGGGTGAACGAATACCACGTCCGGCCCACGGGATACTGCAAGAAGCCGTCGCCGTTCAGGTCGGCTAACTCTAATTCCTCAAGCAGGTCGGTCATCAGTCTCAAATCCGCGGCTGAGGCGCCCGCGGCTGCGCCGCTCAGCGGGCTTGACGGCGGTATGGGCAGCGCCGCCGGGTCGGCGTCCGAGCCGTAGACCTCGGCGCACAGCGCGGCGCGGTCTATGCCGGCGGACAGCGCGCGGCGCATACGGCTGTCGGCCAGCAGCGGGTGCGCGGCGTTTATGCCGATGTATTGCAGTATGAGCGTAGGGTATCCCCACACGGCGAAATCGCCCTTCAGGCCCACGCCGAAGCCGTCGCCTAAGTCGCTGACCACCGCGCTGACGTCGCCGACGCCCATCATATAAGGCAGCTCGTCCGGCCCGGACAGCGCGTTCAGCTCTATATGGCCGAGCGGCATCCGGCCGTGCTTCCACCATGCCGTGTACAGCTCAAGCGAAACCGCGCCGCCGTCCGGCTGTAAGAAGAGATAAGGCCCGGTGCCCGCCCAGGGGAAGGCCTCGCCGGCGCTGCCCCGGCGCACCACCGGGAAGGTCAGCAGCGCGGGCAGGCGCTCGTTAGGCTCGCGGAGCGTGACCACGACGGCCTCGGTTTCGCCGCCCGCCGCGCGCACGTCGGAAACGCCGCGCAGCCGTTCCGCGTAAGGCGACGCCGCCGAGCGCGCCTGCGCGAACGAATACACGACGTCCTCCGCCGTCAGCGGCTCGCCGTCATGAAACGCGACGCCGTTTTGGAGCGTCAGCGTGAACACCCCGCCGCCGTCGTACTCATATCCGGCGCACAACCCGAAAACCGGCTCAAACCGCTCGTCGAGCGTGAACAGGCTTTCGTATACCAACGTGTATACGTCGTGGTTGAACCGGTTCAGGCTGAACATGGGGTGTTCAACGGCGTCCGGCGCCCAGGCGAGGCAGAACACGTCGTTATAGCGCTGCCCCGTATTGGGCGCGAGCGCGGTCGGCGGCGCGGGCACGGGCGGCGCCTCTTCGGGCGGCCGCTCGGATACCGGCTCGGGAAAGACGCACGCGCCCCCAAGGGCGCAGAGCAGCGCCAAAAGCGCGCATATACAGCGTTTCACGCGGCTCCTCCTTTATAAGACGGCTATACACGCGGCCTGTGAGCCGCGCCGTTCACCCATGCGGCGGTGTGAGAAAAACTCGCCGTCCCGGCAGCATGTGCATAGCCCCGCGCGGTCAACCAATCCCACTCCCGCGCGGCGAAGCTGCCATTCGACAATGCCCGCCAGATCGACGCGGAAGCGCCCGCCGCCCGACGGCTCGATATAAGGCCGCATATCGGACTGCCCGAAGGCCCTTATGAACGCCTCGGGCACGTCGGCGTCCGTCTCGAAGCAGCACATGCCTATACAGGGGCCGACGGCGGCGTTTATGCCGCCCGTCCCGCCGCCCGACAGCGCGGCCAGCGCGCGCGCCGTCTTGCCGGCCGTGTCAAGGGCCGCGCCGCGCCACCCGGCGTGGGCCGCGCCCGCGGCGCCGGCACGGGCGTCGTACAGCAGAACGGGCGCGCAGTCGGCCCAGAATACGGTCAGCGTCAGACCCGGCGAGCCTGTAATCAGCGCGTCGCACTCGCGCTCGGCGGGATAGGCGAAGCCGCTCCCGCGATGCTCCGGCGTGACGGTCGCCACGCCGTCGCCGTGCGCCTGCTTGGCGAACACCAGAGACGCGGCGTCGGCGCCGAACGCGGCCGTGAAGCGCCTGAAATTTTCGGCGGCGCGGGGGTCGCAGTCCGCGCGCCCAAGGTTGAGCGTGTCGCGCGGCGGCGCGGACACGCCGCCGGCGCGTGTTGAAAACGCGTGGGGCGCGCCCGTCAGCGCGTCCGAGGTATAGTATTTTACGGTGTCCTTCTCACGCGGGGTAAACATAAGCCCCTCCGTGTCCGGCGAAACGAATTCTAAGCCGTCCCGCCTTTGAGGCCGCCGTTGGCGGCGGCCGTCAGATAAGCCGAGATAAAGCCGCCTATGTCGCCGTCCATGACGGCGTTTATGTTGCCCGACTCAAAGCCTGTGCGGTGATCCTTGGCCAGCGTGTAGGGCATGAACACATAAGAGCGAATCTGGCTGCCCCACTCTATGGCCTTCTGCTCGCCCTTTATGTCCTCGATGCGGTCAAGGCGCTCGCGCTCCTTTATATCGGCCAGCTTGGCCTTTAGCAGCTTCATGGCCATCTCGCGGTTCTGGTGCTGGCTGCGCTCGTTCTGGCAAGCCGTTATGATGCCTGAGGGCAGGTGCGTTATGCGCACGGCGCTCTCGGTTTTGTTGACGTGCTGGCCGCCCGCGCCGCCCGAGCGGTAGGTGTCGATCTTCAAATCCTCGTCGCGGATATCCAGCTCCATGTCGTCGGACAGCTCAGGCATCACCTCGACGGCGGCGAACGACGTGTGGCGGCGTCCCGACGCGTCGAACGGGGATATGCGCACTAAACGGTGTACGCCCATCTCGCCCTTGAGATAACCGAACGCGTTGGTTCCCTCTATAAGTATGACGGCGCTCTTCACGCCGGCCTCGTCGCCGTCCAGATAGTCGAGTATTTTATAAGTAAAGCCCTGCCGCTCGGCCCACCGCGTATACATGCGGTACAGCATCTCGGCCCAGTCCTGAGCCTCCGTGCCGCCCGCGCCCGCGTGAAACGACACGATGGCGCTGCAGCCGTCGTATTCGCCCGACAGCAGCGTGGCGAGCCGCGCCTCGGCCATGTCGGACTCCCACCCCGCGACGCCCGGCGTGAGGTCGTCTATCGGCGACTCGTCGTTTTCCTCTATCGCCAGCTCGCAGAGCGTGAGCAGATCCTCCCACCGCGAATACAGGGCGTCGAAGCGCGCGCGCTTGTTTTGCAGGCGCTTCAGCTCCTTCAGCGCGGCCTGTCCGGCGTCCATGTCGTCCCAGAAGCCCGCCTCGGACGACTTGGCCTCAAGCCCGGCGATCCTCGCGGCGTCGGCCTCGATGCCGAGCGCGGCGCGCAGCTCGTCAAGGCCGTCCCTCGCGGACAGCAGCCGGCTTTTGTATTCCTCAAAGACTATCATTAAGCACTTAATCCTTTCTGAGCGGGCGGTAACAAAAAGCGGGTCTCTCTTTTATACCTCCATGATAACCGGGAGTATCATGGGGCTGCGCTTGGTGGTCTTATAAAGATACTCCCCAAGCTCGCCGCGCACGGCCGAGCGTATGCCCGTCCAGTCGGCCGCCCCGTGCGCGCGGTTGGACTCTATGGCCCTGAGGGCGCGCGAGCGCAGATTTTCGAGCAGCTCGTCGGATTCCTTGACATACACGAAGCCGCGCGTGACTATATCCGGCCCCGCTATAACCGAGCCGTCGGCGGCGTTGAGCGAGAACACAACGACAATCAGGCCGTCGGACGCGAGATGCTTGCGGTCACGCAGCACCACGCTGCCCACGTCGCCCACGCCCAGCCCGTCCACCATGACGCGCCCGGCCTGTATGACGCCGCTGTGCTTAACGCCGTCCTCCGATATCTCAAGCACGCGCCCCAATTCGGGGATGAATATGCGCGACGGGTCGATGCCGCACGCCGCCGCCAGCCCTGCCGCGGCCTTGAGGTGCCTGTGTTCGCCGTGCATGGGCACGAAGTATTTGGGCCTCGCGAGCGTCATTATAAGCTTTAGCTCCTCCTGACACGCGTGCCCCGACACATGGACGTCGGCCAACCGCTCGTAAACCACGTCCGCGCCCTTGCGCATCAGCTCGTTGACCACCTTCGAGACGCCCTTCTCGTTGCCGGGTATGGGCGTCGCGGAAATAATAACGCAGTCGTCGGGCTGCAGCTCTATCTGCTTGTGCCCCGAGAAGGCCATGCGGTACAGGGCCGACATCGGCTCGCCCTGGCTGCCGGTCGTGATGATACACAGCTTGTCGCCGGGCATGGTTCGTATCATGTTCATGTCTATCAGCGCGCCGTCGGGTATATTAAGATACCCCAGCCCGACCGACAGCCGCAGGATGTTCTCCATGCTGCGCCCGGTTATGGCGACGCGGCGCCCGTTGCGCACCGATATGTCGATTATCTGCTGCAAACGGTGTACGTTCGAGGCGAACGTGGTGACGATAATGCGCCCCGAGTTGTTTCGGAACAGCGGCTCCAGCGCCTGACCGACCTTGCGCTCGCTCATGGCGTAGCCCGGGCGCTCGGCGTTGGTCGAGTCGCACAGCAGCGCCAGCACGCCGCGGCTGCCCAGCTCGCCGAAGCGCGTCAGGTCGATGGGCTCGCCGCTGACGGGCGTGGTGTCGATCTTAAAGTCGCCGGTGTGTATGATCGTGCCGGCGGGGGGGGGTATGGCCAGCGGC
>WRLW01000003.1 GCA_009777435.1 Oscillospiraceae bacterium
AGGGCGCCAATGAGCTGAACGGCGCGCCCGTACACGCGTCCGACCTGCGGGCGGGCGCGGCGCTCGTGGTGGCCGCCTTAGCCGCCGGCGGCGCGACGCGCATAGGCGGCGTGCATTACATCGAGCGCGGCTATGAGAACATGGTCGAAAAGCTCCAATTGCTTGGCGCGGATATACACAGAGTCGAGGTTCAGGAGGCCGGCGACGCGTCGGCCGCCGCGAACGCCGTGATGGTAGTGAGCTGATGCCCGCGTTTGCCGTCACCCTGCGCAGCGGCTCGTCCGGCAACTGCGCGCTGGTATCCGACGGTACAAGCCATGTGCTTATCGACTGCGGGCTGTCACTGCGCGCGCTGACGCATGAACTGGCGGCCTTCGGGCTGACGCCGGGTATGCTGACCGCCATCCTGCTGACGCATGAGCACACCGACCACACGCGCCTGCTCACGGGCGCGGCGCGAGCGCCGCGAGTGCCCGTCCTTGCCAGCCGCGGCACGCTTGACGCCGCGCGGCTGCATGACAACGCGTCCGTGATCGAAACGGAGCGCCCGGTCTCGCTCGGCCGTATGCTGATAACGCGCTTCGACACGCCGCACGACGCCGCCGAGAGCTGCGGCTATGTAATTGAGCTGACGGGTTCGCGGGGCGGCGCGCGGGTCGGGGTCTGCACGGATCTGGGGAAAATAACCCAAGAGGTGGCCGGCGCGTTAGCCGGCTGCGAGTACATAATCCTCGAGAGCAACCACGACGTCGAGCTGCTGAACAGCGGCCCCTATCCCCTGTTCCTGCGCCGCAGGATACTGAGCGGCGTCGGGCATCTGAGCAACGACGACTGCGCCGGGGCGCTGCCGGGGTTAGCGGCGGCGGGCGCGCGCCGCGTGACGCTCGCGCACCTGTCCGAGCGGAACAACGACCCGTCGCTCGCGCTCGGCGCGGCGGCGTGGGCGGCCTTAAACGCCGGTCTCGAGCCGGGGCGCGATATCGGCATAGACGCCGCGCCGCGCTTCGGAGCGGGCGGGGCGTATATATTTTAGAAGCTTCAATCCAACATAATAGGAGGGCCTTGTTTATGACGTATATGGAGCAATACCGGAAGTGGCTGGAAAGCCCCGCGCTGTCGGAGTCCGAGCGCGCCGAGTTAGAGGGTATCGGCGAGGAGGAGATCCGCGAGCGCTTCTTCGCGCCGCTTGAGTTCGGCACGGGCGGCCTGCGCGGCGTGCTGGAAACCGGCCTGCGGCGCATGAACGCGCACACCGTGCGCTGGACTACACAGGCTTTTGCCAACCTTATCCTCGAGGAGGGCGGCGGCGCGGCGGCGCGCGGCGTGGCCATCGCCTATGACTGCCGCCATTACAGCGCCGAGTTTGCCAAAGAAACCGCGTCCGTGCTGGCGGCCAACGGCATAAACGTCAAGCTGTTCGACGACATACGCCCGACGCCTGAGCTGTCGTTCGCCGTGCGGGAATACGGCTGCGCGGCCGGCATTAACATCACGGCCTCTCACAACCCGAAGGAGTACAACGGCTACAAGGTGTATTGGAGCGATGGCGCGCAATTGCCGCCGCACCACGCCGAGAAGATTTCGGACGAGATGTCCGCGACCGACATATTCACGGGCGTTAAGACCATGCCGTTTGACGAGGCGCTGGCGGCGGGCCGCGTCGAGATGCTGGGCGAGGCCGCCGACAGGCGCTTTTTGGATCTCTGCCTGTGCCAGTCGGTCAGCCGCGACAGCGTTATGCCGCAGATCAGGGCGCTCAAGTTAGTATACACGCCCTTCCACGGCGCGGGCTACAAGCTCATACCGCGCGCCCTGCGCGAGCTGGGCTTTGAGAACGTGCTGTGCGTCGGGGAGCAGATGATACCCGACGGCGATTTCCCGACCGTCGCGTCGCCCAACCCGGAGGAGCCGGACGGCTTTAAGATAGCCGTCGAGCTTGCGCGCGCTAACGGCGCGAGCCTTATTATCGGCTCCGACCCCGACGCCGACCGCGTTGGCGTTATGGTGCGCGACCAGCACGGCGACGGCTATCAGGTGCTGTCCGGCAACCAGACCGGCGTTTTGCTGCTCGACTACCTCATACGCGCGCGCAAGGAAGCCGGAACCATGCCCAAGCATCCTGTGGCCATAAAATCCATTGTCAGCACCAATATGGCGAGCGCCGTGGCCGAGGCGCACGGCGTTAAGATGTACGAAACCTTCACCGGCTTTAAGTTCATGGCGGAGCTTCTCGGCAAGCTGCCCGGGAACGAGCGGTATCTGATGGCCTTTGAGGAGAGCTTCGGGTATCTGGCGGGCGACCACGCGCGCGACAAGGACGCGGTTACGGCCGCCATCCTGATCGCCGAGATGGCGGCCTGGCACGCCAAGCGCGGCGTGACCCTGCGCGGCGCGCTCGACGAGCTGTACGCGGTTTACGGGCATTATAAGGAAAAAACGCTTAATATCGTCATGCCCGGCGCGGACGGCCTTGAGAGAATGAACGAGCTGATGATGAAGTGGCGCGGCGACCCGCCGGCCTCGATGGGCGGCATAAACGTGATCGCGGTGCGCGACTACCTTGTGGGCGAGCGATACTGCTCCCGGGCGGGCGACATACGCAAGCTCGATATCAAGGGCAGCTCGGTGCTGTACTTCGAGCTTGAGGACGGCACGGTGTTCATAGTGCGCCCCAGCGGCACCGAGCCTAAGATGAAGATATACATACTGACCAAGGGCCGCACAAACGCCGAATGTGACTCAAAGATAGAGCATTACCAGACCTACGCCAGGATGATGGTGAGATAACAAGCGTGTTTTGCGGGCGGGCGGCGCTCTCACGCACGCGGCATAACGCGCTCGGCCGCCCGCAGCAGCGGCAGCGCGAACGCGCACAATACGCACCACAGCGCCGAATAGGGCAGGCTTACCTGCCCCATAAAGTGCGCCGGCAGCGCCGAATAGTCCCATACATTTAAGCCCAGCCACAGATTAAGCACACAGCCGGCCGCGAACTCGACGGCCGTTATCACCGCGCCGCCCAGCAGGCACCGTGCCGCGAACGGTATGCCGTCCGCGCGCGAGAGCGCGAGCAGCAGCATACAGCAGATGCCGCCCACGACGAACATGCTCGCGTGGCTGCGGCCGCGCCATAACAGCTCAAGCAGCACATAGCAGCCGCCCCCCAATATAAATACCGCCGGCATGACCGGCAGGCGTGACATAAACCGCACCATAATGACCTCGCTGTTTTTTTATACTGCTATTATGGACGGCGGCGCTCTTTGTTATGCCAAAAAAATCGCGGAAGTCCGGGAGATGCTCCCGAGCTTCCGCACTCACAAAATAGGAGGGGAAAAAGATGAAAACGTAACTGCTGCCTGCACTTTATAGTATAGCGCGGATATATTACGAAACAAAGCGGCGGTTATTAAGATTATATTAAATATCCGCTTGGATCGCGTAATATATTCAGCCGTCCGCCGCCGCCGCCTTTAGCTCTTGCATGGTAAAGGCCGGTATCAGCCTCAAGCCCTCGCGCGCCAGCGTCTCCGCGGCCTTTTCGCCGCGCAGTATCACGCACAGCACGGTGTCTATGACCGCGCCGAGCGCGCGCAGCTCCTTAACGCTCTCTATTATCTGGCCGCCCGTGGTCACTACGTCCTCGATTACGCACACGCGGCGGCCGCGCGCGTCGCCGCCCTCGGCGAGCTTGCGCGTGCCGTATTCCTTCGCGCGCTTGCGCACATACAGCGCCGGCAGACCGCTCTCCATCGCCAGCGCCGCCGCGACCGGAATCCCGCCCATCTCAAGCCCCGCGAGCAGCTCCGTGCCGCCGGGTATCAGCGGCCGCATGACCCGCGCCACAGCCCCCAGCAGCTCCGGGCGCGCCTCGAACAGGTACTTGTCAAAATATTCATTGGATATCTGCCCTGAGCGCAGCAGAAATTCGCCCGTGATATACGAGGTCTCGTAAATCGCGCGGGCGAGTTCTTTTTTGTCCATAACCCAACCGTCCTTTTTTTGAGTTTAAGAAACGAAGCTTCTTAATACTTCCTAAAATCCCGGAAGTTTCGCGCAAAGCGCGAAACTTCATGAGTTTAAGAAGCGCAGCTTCTTATACTCGGCATGATTCGCATTTGCCGTCGCAGCCCACTATGGGCACGGGGTCTATGCCCTTGCGCGTATAGTAGTCGGCGATGGCGGCCTTGACGGCCTCCTCGGCCAGCACCGAGCAGTGCATCTTGACCGGCGGCAGTCCCTCAAGGGCCTCGACCACCGCGCGGTTGGTGACGCCGAGGGCGTCGCTTATGGTCTTGCCCTTTATCAGCTCGGTCGCGATGGACGACGTGGCCACGGCCGCGCCGCACCCGAACGTCTTGAATTTCACGTCGGTTATTGTCTCGCCGCCGCCAACTCTTATGCTGATGCGCATTATGTCGCCGCATTTCGGGTTGCCCACCTGCCCAACGCCGTCCGGGTTCTCGATCTCCCCGACGTTGCGCGGGTTGTTGAAATGATCCATTACCTTATCCGTGTACATATACGACCTCCGCGATTTTTATTAAAGCTTTCAGCGGCGCTAATAAGCCGGCTTATTGTCCCTCCACAGCGGCGACATTTCGCGCCGCGACGCCACCGCGTCCGTGACTGCTTGTACCACATAGCGCGCCTGCTCCGGCGTGTTCTCAGGCCCGAACGACAGCCGCAGGCTGCCGTGCGCTATCTCGTGCGGCAGGCCGACGGCGAGCAGCACATGCGACGGCTCGAGCGAGCCGGACGAGCAGGCCGAGCCGGACGACGCGCATATGCCGCCGAAGTCGAGCGCCAGCACCATGCTCTCGCCCTCGACCGCCTCGAACACAAACGACACTATGCCGGGCAGCCGCTTTTCGGGATGCCCCGTCAGGCGCGCGAACGGTATGGCGCCCAGACCGGCCTTTACTATGCCCGCCGCCTCGGAGACGCGCGCCGTCTCCTCGGCCATATGCGTAACGGCTTGCTTCAGCGCGGCCGCCATGCCGGCTATGCCGGCCACGTTTTCGGTGCCCGACCGCAGGCCGCGCTCGTGGCCGCCCCCGTATATCAGCGGCGCGAGCCTGACGCCCTTTCTCAGATACAGCGCGCCGGCCCCCTTGGGGCCGCCGAACTTGTGCGCCGACACCGACAGCATGTCAACATTCATGGCGCGCGCGTCAAGCGGTATATGGCCGGCCGCCTGCACGGCGTCGGTGTGGAAGGGCACGCCGCGCTCCCGCGCTATGGCGCCCAGCTCGTCTATGGGCTGGATAACGCCTATCTCGTTGTTGGCCGTCATTATGGTCACAAGCGCGGTGTCCGGCCGTATGGCGTCCCGCAGGGCGTCCGGGGCCACTAACCCGTATTCATCGACGGGCAGATAGCTCACCTCCGCCGCGCCGCGCTTTTCGAGCGCCTGAAGCGTGTGCAGAACGGCGTGATGCTCAATGGCGGATGTCACCACATGGCGGCCCGTGCCCGCGCGCGCCTCAAGCGCGCCGCGTATGGCGAGGTTATCGGACTCCGTGCCGCTTCCGGTAAAGTATATCTCGGATTCCGAAGCGCCGAGCGCCCCGGCTATGTCCGCGCGCGCGGACTCGACGGCGCGCCGCGCCGCCGACGCGAGCGAGTATATGCTCGAAGGGTTGCCGTACCGCTCCGTGAGATACGGCATCATGGCGTCAAGCGCCTCGCGGCGCAGGGGGGACGTGGCGGCGTGGTCGGCGTATACCTTCATGCTTATCATCTCTTTTCCATGATATTATACCACCCTCGGCGCGGCTTGACAAATCAAAATGCTCCGCGCCCGGGACAGCGGCCGGCGTCATACGCCGAGGCGTCGGCGAATATACTTCATAAGACCATTTTAACGGGGAGATGTGGAATATGCAAAACGAGCGCTATCCGTTCAAGCTGCCGCCGCTGCCATACGCCCACGACGCGCTGGAGCCGTATATCGACGCCGAGACCATGCACTACCACCACGACAAGCACTTCAAAGCCTACATTGACAACCTGAACAAGGCCCTTGAGCCATACCCCGAAGCGCACGGCCTGACGCTGGCCGGGCTGCTCAGCCCGGGGCGGCTTGAGCAGCCCGGCTCGCCGCCGGAGGAGGCGCGCCGCGGCATATTGGACAACGCGGGCGGCGTGTATAACCACGACCTGTTCTTCAAGTGCCTCTCGCCGCGTCCCGACGCGCCGGGCGACCAGCTAACGGCGCTCATAAACAGCCAATACGGTTCGTTCGAGGCTTTCAAAAAGGCTTTCTCCGAGCTGGCCGCGAGCGTGTTCGGCTCCGGGTGGGCGTGTCTGGCGATAGACGGCGGCGGGCGGCTGAGCGCCGTCAAGTTAGCCAATCAGGATACCGTCGTGCCCGCCGGCATGTCTCCGGTCATGCTGTTCGACGTCTGGGAACACGCCTATTACCTCAAATACAAAAACCTGCGCGCCGACTACATAGACGCTATATGGAACGTGGCGTCCTTTCCCATGCTGAGAGCGCGTACTTAGCCGTCAGCCCCCGAGCGCTCCAAGCGCCTCCCGAAGCTGCGCGGCGGCCTGACGGCGGCGCTTGGCCGTGTCGCGCGTGCGCGCCGAAAACCAGCGGTACAGCGCCTCGCACAGCGTCAGGTCGCCCACATATACTCCCGAGGGGCTGGCGCCGGCGCTGTCGGCTATGAAGAAGGTGCCCGAGCCTTCCTTAACCGTAAGGCTGACCGCCGGGCAGTCGTCCTCAAACAGGATTTGAAGCAGCGGATACCGCTCGAGCAGCCACAGCAGATTTTCGAGACAGGCCGCCAGATCCGCGCCCGACAGCGTAACGTCGCGCGGCGCGAGCAGCTCTATGCCCGACAGCCGGCACGCGCCGTTTATCAGTATGGCGTCTATGACGCTGACCGGCAGCAGCACGCTCCATGGCTTTGTCTCAAGACGCCTGAACAGCGACTCGCGCCGCCGCGCCAGCAGGTCAAGGCGGCTGTCGATGCCGTCGGTCAATTGCTCCGCGAGCAGCTTATAAACTAACTTTTCGGGCAGCAAAACGGCGTCGAGCGTGTTGCGGACGGTGAACAGCGCGCCCGGCCCGTCCTCAAGCCTTATCAGCAGCTCGGCGGGGCGCAGGGGCGCGTCGCCGGGGCACGCCGTCGCTAACCGCAGTCCCATGCGCGCGTACGCCAGCCCCTCGAAGGTGGCGACGTCCGCGCGCCCCTGAAACAGCATGGAGTCACAGCCGTCGCGGCCGGACTCGCCGGACTCGAAGCCGCCGTAGTCATAGGATATGACGGCGGCCTGATTTTTCAATACGAAGATGGCCGGGCTGGGGCTTTCCTCGGACGACGCGTATGAGAAGAAGCGCCCCGTGGCATAGAGCGGCATGTATGTTGAGAGCAGAGGGCCGAGCGCGCTCCCGTGCTGTCCGGGATGCACCATATGCACCGAGTGGCCGGCCTGTATGGCGGCGCGCAGGGCGTTTGCGTACCGGGCGGCGAATTCGGCGTCCCCGTCTATCCAAGCTCCCGAAGCGGGCGGTATTATATAAAGGTCGCCGGGTACGCGGTTGGACAGCACTATGTGCATAAAGTTTATAACGGCCTGACGCAGGCCGCCGTGCCCCTTAAACAGCTCGTGGTTGGCCGCGGTGCCCTTGCGCACCTGCGCGTACAGGCTGACCGGGCCCGACGGCGCGCGCGCGTCGTCGCGGAACACGCCGGACAGGTGCGCGAATATGTCCGACACAAGCTCGGGCGACTCCGGGCCGAGGTCGATGTGCGCCGGCGGCGTCTGCCCCTGAAGCCATGCCTGAAGCGCGGAGCGTGTCTGCTCGCGAGTGCCGCACGATACGCCGAGCAGGCTTTCGAGCGCCTCGCGGTCGTATTTCAGCATCCCGATGCCCGACAGGAAGGCCGCGATCTCGTCCGGCGCGCGCGAGCCGGCCCTCGGCGACCGCTCGCCGCCGCGCCACCGCGAGACTAACGACGCGTCCACGCCTATGCCGCGCGCGAGCGTGACGTTGTTCAGGCGGTATATATTCATCAGCGTTGACAGGCGGTCGCGGAATTTCACGGCTCACACCTCACCATATTATACTGCGCGCTTGCCCGGAGTCCGGAACACGACGAACCTCGATATCAGGTAATTCAAAATGATTATAACGACGGTCAGCGCGGCCTTAACCGCTAAATCGTGGAATTTCAGCCATGTATGGAGCAGCTCAAATCCGCCTATCTCCAGCACCATAGTAAACGCGCGGCCGGCGGCGAACGACGCGAACTCCCGCGCGAGCCCGCCCGCGCCCGAAGCCCTGCTTTGGAATACCACAAGCTTGTTGGTGACATAGGCGAACAGCACGGCGCATACCACCGACACGGCGTTGGCCGTCGTGCCGCCCCAGCCGAGGGCGCGCGTCAAAAGCGTGTACAGCCCGAAATTCAGGGCCGTGGTCAGACCGCCGAATATTAAATATAAAACATAGTGGCGCAGCTTTGCCCGCTCCGCTCTCAGACGTTCCGCAAGACCTCTCAAGACCGCATCCCCCTCAGCATATCCTCGATCGACGCGCGCAGCGCGGCGTGGCCTTTAAGCTCCGGGTCGGCGTCGAGCAGCCCGAGCGCCGCGTCGCGCGCCTCGTACAGAAGCGCCGCCGGGCTTTCGGACGCCGCCGGAAGCTCGGCCATGCGCAGCGCGGGCAGACCGTGCTGGCGCGTCCCGAAAAACTCGCCCGGCCCCCTCAGCGCCAGATCCGCCTCGGCGATGGCGAAGCCGTCGGAGCTTTTTGTCAGCATCTCCAAGCGCTTTCGCGCAAGCTCGCCCGCGCCCGGCGCGGCCATCAAAACACAAAACGACTCGCGCCGCCCGCGCCCGACGCGCCCGCGCAGCTGGTGAAGCTGCGCCAGCCCGAAGCGGTCGGCGTTCTCCACCACCATCAGGCCCGCGTTCGGCACGTCCACGCCCACCTCGATGACCGTGGTGGCCACCAGCACAGGTATCTCGCCCGCGCGGAACCGCCCGATAACGTCCGCGCGCTCCTTTGCCTTCATGCGCCCGTGCGCCAGCCCGACCTCATGGCCGGGGAACAGCCCGGCTATCCGCTCGCGCACCGCGACGGCCTCCTTCAGCCCCTCGGAAACGCTGTTGCCCTCGTCGTCCACACGCTCTATCATGGGGCACACCACATATACCTGGCCGCCCTGCTCGGCCGTCTTTTTAATAAAGCCGTCTATGCGCGCGCGCATGTCCTCGCCCACAGCATAAGTCTTTACCGGCACTCGGCCCGGCGGCAGCTCGTCGATCAGCGACACGTCAAGCTCGCCGTAAAGCAGCATGGCCAGCGTGCGCGGTATGGGCGTGGCCGACATGAACAGCGTGTGCGGGGAATGTTCGCCCTTTTCGGCCAGCGCGGAGCGCTGGGCCACGCCGAAGCGGTGCTGCTCGTCGGTGATTATCAAGCCCAGATTCTCGAAGCTCACGCCCTCCGACAGCAGCGCGTGCGTGCCCACCACGAACCTCAGCCCGCCGCCGGCCAGCGCAAAGCGCAGCGCGTCCTTAGCCTTTGGGGACAGCTTGCCCGTCAGCAGCCCGCATGATACGCCCCAGCGCCGCATGAACGGCTCGAGGGTGGCGTGGTGCTGCGCGGCGAGCAGCTCCGTGGGCGCCATCAGCGCGGCCTGAAAGCCGCCGCGCGCGGCCATCAGAACGGCGGCGGCGGCCACTATGGTCTTGCCCGAGCCGACGTCGCCCTGTATAAGGCGGCTCATGAGACGCCCCGAATTCATGTCGTCCTCAAGCTCGGCAATCACGCGCCGCTGCGCGCCTGTCAGCTCATAGGGCAGGGCGGCCTCGAACTCGTCCCTCGGCAGGCGCCCCAGCGCGCGCCCGGGCTTCGCGGCGCGGCCGCGCTTCATCCAAGACAGTCCTAACGACAGCCGGAACAGCTCCTCAAACGCCAAGCGGCGGCGCGCCATATCTAAAGAGCGCGCGTCGTCGGGCGCGTGGATCTGGCGCAGGGCGAAGCCGATATGACACAGCGCGCGCGCCTGCCTGATCTCCGGCGGCAGCAGATCCGGCTCCGCGCCGGCCAGCGCGTCCACGGCCTGCCTCACGGCGGCGCGCACGGCATACTGCGGCAGTCCGCTCGTCAGCCGGTATACCGGCAGCAGAAGCCCGGTAACGCGCCCGGCGCTCCCGGCCGGCTCGAATACCGGGTTGACCATCTCACAGCGCGCGCCTTTGCGCTCGGGCTTGCCGAAAAACACATAGGTCTCGCCCTTTACCAGCGCCGTCTTGACATAGGGCGCGTTGAAAAAGGTCAGCTCAAGCCGCCCGGTCTCGTCCACGGCGTGCGTCTTGGTGAGCGTCATGCCCTGCCGCAGGCGCGTCTCGCGCGGGTCGGCGGCCGCCATCGCGGTCACGCACACGGCCGTGCCGGACACGAGGGCCGATATGGGCGAGGCCGCCGTGCGGTCTTGGTATCCGGCGGGGTAGTATCGCAGAAGGTCATATGACGAAAGCAGGCCAAGCCGCGCGAACGCCTTCGCTCGGGCCTGGCCTATGCCTTTCAGTTCGGATATCGGGTCTGTCAACTGAAAAACTCCTCGATGGCGTTTGCCAGACTGACGGCCATCCGGGTCTGTTCGCTGTTGGACGCCAGCCGTGAAAAGTCGCCCGCGTTGCACATAAAGCCGGTCTCCACGAGGGCCGACGGCGTCCATGTGGGGCGCAGCACATACAGGTTGGCCTCCTTGGAAGCGCGGTTGCCGTAGCCCAGCTCGCCTATGACTGTGTTGCGGACGATATCGGACAGCGGCTTGCCGACGGCGTTGCGGTAGAAGGTCTCAAGGCCGCGTATGTTGGTGGAGTCGGTCGATTCGGCGACGCTGTTGGCGTGTATGGACAGGAACATGTCCGGCTTCAGCGCGCGGGAGGCCGCTACGCGCGCTTCGAGCGTCACGTCTACGTCGCCGCCGCGCGTCATCGAAACGGTCGCGCCGCGCGCCTCAAGCTCGGCCTTGAGCTTGAGGGCCGTATAATAGTTCAGGTGCTTTTCGGCGAGCGCCGCGCCCAGCGGCCCCAGCGCTCCCAGCGTTCCCGGCCCTGTGCCGCCGTGCCCCGCGTCGAGCAGTATATGCAGTCCGAGGAGCGGCTTGGAGCCGGCGGCCCTCACCGGATGGCGCTTGAGGTTGAGGGTCAGCCTGCCGGCCTCGGCGCTCATGTAATAGCCGTCTAACCGCCCGCCCTCGGGCAGCGTCAGCCTGTAGGTTGCCGTGCCGTCCCGGTTGGAGACGCCTATGCTCTCGAAAATACTTCCGGCGGGCAGCCCGATATTGTTGGGCGCGCCGGAGAGGTTGGTCAGCTTAAAGGTCAGCGTCTTTCCGTCAAACGCCAGCTCGGTATAGGTCGGCGTGCCGAGCGTCATGACCATGCGGTCGTATTTGTCGCCGGTCAGGTATTCTATCCTGCTCAGCCCGGCCGTCAGCGGGGCCTGCTCGGAGGTCAGCGTGACGTCGGGCGCCTGAAGCCAGCCGCCCGAACGCAGGCGCACCCAAGCGCCGTTGCCTGTAACGGCCGTAACGTAATCCTTCTGCCCTCTGGCAAGCTCGTTTTTCGGCCCCCCGGTGGTGGAGCTGCCCGAGTAGACAAAGGCGAAGTCGGACTTGACCGTGGCGTAATACGGCGCCTTGTCGGTCACTGAGATTATGGCGCCGCCCGCCGCGCGGCTCGACGACGCCCCGTTGTATGTCATGGTATATGACGGCGTGCCTATGGTAATCAGCTTGCCCGTCTCGTTTGAGAGGGGCAGCTTATAGGCGTGCGTGTAGACCGTGGAATATATGCCGCCGCCCGCCGGCGCGTTCCTCGAGCCGGGCGTCATGGTATAGGCGGCGCCGCCCACTGTCACCCTGACCGTCGCGCCTATGGGCGCGGTGCAGGAGAGCGTTACGGTCTCTCCCGGCTGGCGGTATTCGTTGGCGCTCTTGGGGAACACGGAATCGGCCGGTATCTCGGCGCGCGCCATTTTAGAAGGCCCCGGCGCGGTGGCCGCCGTATATGTTATGGTGGTCGTAACGTTCTTCTGGCCGGTCTGCGTAAAGGTTATGGCGTTCGCGCCCTTGGACAGCGAGGCCATAACGCCGAAGAAGCCGTCGGGCGAGCGGTTCTCGTCGGGCACGGGCTTGCCGTTCATCAGCAATGGCCGCGACGGGTCGCAGGTGCCGAGGATATAATAGGCCGCCGAGCCTGTGGTCGTGCCGGCTCCGGTCGGACGCCCCACGGCGAGAGTCTTTGTGTTGGGCACGGGCATAACAGTCTTGGGGTCGGGTTCGGCCGGCTTGTCTGAGACCGGCTTCGAGGCGGCGAACACCTTGCTCACGGTGTCGCGCAGCGCCTGATTTGTGGTCAGGAAGTTATAGCGGAAATGTATCACGCCCGAAACCTGGGAATACCGTTCGTTCAGCGCGGCCTGACGCGCGATCTCCTCCGCGCCGTACCAAGCGTCGCCGGGCGACCCGTCCTGGCCGGCGCGGTATATGGCCGTGCCGATATAGAGCTTGACCGAGGTGCCGCTCACAACGTCGGCCCACCAAGGCAGCAGCAGCGCGTAGTCGGCCGCCGAGAACCCGATATGCCAATAGATCTGCGGCGCGATATAGTCGAGCCAGCCGCTCTTGACCCACTTGCGCGTATCGGCGAACTGGCTGTAGTAGGATTCGTTGCCGCGCGTGTCGCTGCCAAGCTGGGACGACGACTTGTTGGCCCATATGCCTATGGGCGACACGCCGAACACGACGTTCTTTTTGGCCGCCTTAACGGCCTCATAGGTGTCGCGTATCAGCTCGTTCACGTTGTCGCGCCGCCAGTCGGCCTTCGAGGAGTAGCCCGCGCCGTATCTGCGGAAGGAGGCGTCGTCCTTAAAGTCGTCGCCCGGATAGAAGTAGTCGTCGAACTGTATGCCGTCAACGTCGTAGTTTTTCAGGATTTCGGTCACGCCGTCGATGACAAGCCTGCGCACCTCCGGCAGCCCGGGGTCGAAATAGAGCTTGCCGTCCCTGTACGCCACCGTCCACTCCGGGTTCCGGCGCGCCGGGTTGGCGTACGCGAGCTTGGTAACGTCGTGCTGCGGCGCGGACGTGCTGCCCATGGTTATGCGCAGCGGGTTTATCCAGGCGTGCAGCTGCATACCGCGCGCGTGGGTCTGCTCCACCCAATACTTGAGCGGGTCGAAGCCCTCGGGGGGCGCGACGCCCTGATTGCCCGTCAGATACGCCGACCACGGGAAAAGCGAGGACTTGTAAAACGCGTCGGACGACGGCCTTACCTGCAAAACAATGGCGTTGTAGCCCAAGGCGGCCGCGCCGGCGATGATATCGTCGGCCTCCTTCTTGAGGGCGGACACGCCGATACCGCCCTTCGACGGGTAGTCGAGGTTGATTACCGTGGCCACCCAGACGCCGCGGAACTCCTCCTCCCCGGCCGCCGCCGCGTGTACGGCCGCCGGAACGACCGCCGGAACGGTGTCCGGGGCCAGCGACGGGATTGGGGCTACCCCCGACAGCAGCACAAAAACGGCGAACAGCGCCGCGGCGTGCAGAAGCCGCTTGCGCGGCAACTGCCGTAACCGCTTATGCGGCACTTGCCTGCGCGGTCTCTTTGCGCCGGAAGGGCTGGGGCCGCCGCGCGGGCGGTTAAACAGCGGCTCGGATTCATATGTCCTGCGTCTCACCATATGCTCCTTTCGGTAAACGGCCGTCATACTTTCTTATCATACTCTTATATAATACATCATGCGTCATAAAAAGGCAATGCCGTTTTGCGCGCGCGTTCAAATATAGGCTTGCGGCCGCGCCTTAGTTTCTGATATCATTGTTATGCTAAAATATTTATCCGGAGGTTTATTTATGAAAGTTCTTCTGGTAAACGGCAGCCCGAGGGCGGAGGGCTGCACATATACCGCTCTGAGCGAGGTCGCCGCCGCGCTGAGGGCCGAGGGCGCGTCGGCCGAGATTTTCCATATCGGCGGCAAGCCCATACAGGGCTGTACCGGCTGCGGAAGCTGCCACAAGACCGGCAAATGCGTCTTTGGCGGCGACGCGGTGGAGGCCGCGCTCGAGGCGGCGCGCGGCTGCGACGGCTTTGTGTTCGGCTCGCCTGTATACTACGCGGCGGCCTCGGGACAGCTGACGGCCTTTATGAACCGCCTGTTTTTCAGCTCCGGCGGGCTTTTCGCGCACAAGCCGGGCGCGGCCGTTGTGAGCTGCCGCCGCGCCGGCTCGACGGCGGCCCTCGATCAGCTCAACAAGTATATGCTCATCTCGCAGATGCTGCTGGTCGGCTCGCAATACTGGCCGATGGTGCATGGCAACAGCCCGGACGAGGTGAGGCGCGACCTTGAGGGTATGCAGACCATGCGCGTTCTGGGCCGCAACATGGCTTGGGCCATTAAGTCCATACAGGCGGCCGGTATCGCGCCGCCCGCGCCTGAGCCGCGCGAGCGCACCAATTTCATCAGGTAATGCTGAAAAAGGCCGCTCTTTTTGTGCTGACGGCGGCCGTGGCCGCGTTCGCGCCCTTAGGCGGCGCGGACGCCCCGCGTCCGGGGCAGCTTCGCGACTACCCCGGGGACTACGGCGCCATGATAGCCATATGCTCGGACATCGACGGCTCGACGCCGGCCGAATTCGAGAAAGCCCACCGCTTCCTCAACACTCTGGAGCCTACCGAAAACGGGCCGGGCCTTGGGCTTGACGTGGCCGACAGCTTTTGGATGTTCAATTTCAGCGATATCGGGGCGGTCAGCGACCATCTAAGCGGCGGCGACAACGAGGTGATGTCGTATTTCTGGCAGGACGGCGTTGTGAAGCACGCCGCGGCCATTACTAAGTATTACCATTGCGGCTGGATAGATACCATACACTCCTACGGCGACTTTTCGATGGCCGACCCAACCCGGACGCCGTTCACCGCCGAGCTGGCGCGAAGGTCGCTCGACGCCATGCGCGAGGCCGGTATCAGCCCCTCGGTCTGGACAAACCACGGCAATAAGTCAAACGCGCAGAATATCCGCGGCTCGCGACGCTCCGCGCTCGCCTACCAAAAGGGCGGCGACCCGTCGTCAGAGTATTACCACGCGGACGCGGCCCTCGCGGCGGGCATAAGGTTCATATGGTTCTCAGATCCCGGCGGGCGGTTCGGAAGCAAGACGCCGCTCTACGCCGTAACGCTTGAGGACGGCGCGCGCGTGTGGGGCTTCCGCCGCTATACAGGCTCAAGCACGCCGCTCGGCCATAAATATAGCTGGAGCGTCTACAATCTGCACAAACAGCTTTCGCGCGCAAGGCTCGACGGGTTAGTGAGCGCGCGGCGCGCGGTGGTCGTCGCGCAGCATCTCGGCGGCGGCGCCGACCCGTGGCCCTTCCCGGCGGAGGCCATGGACGCCCTGCGCCTGCTGGCCGACTACCAGCGGCGCGGCCTGATACTCGTCGCGAGGACATCGCGGCTGCTGGAGTACATCCGCGTAAGGGATTATTTGGAATACACCTATTCAAGCGAGTCCGGCTCTGAGATAATCGACGTCATATCGGTAAACGACCCCGTGATAGGCGCGTCCGCGCCGCAGGCCGAACAGCTCCGGGGCATAACGTTTTACGCCCAAAGCCCCGCCCGCGCCGCCGTGAGAATCAACGGCGCGGACGTGCCCGAGCGCTTACTGCAAAGGGGCGCGGATACGGTCGGGTTCAAATGGCACGACCCGGATTACACCGACTACACCAAACCGGGCTGAGCGCGGACGGCGAATATCAACACGCCCCGTAGGGGCGCGCATTGCGCGTCCGCGTTTTATTTTACCGCTAATTAAACCTATTCATGGCCTCGTCCGCGCCGGCGGACAGCAGGATCTCCACCGCGTCGCACGCTCGTGACGCGGCGTCGCTTATCAGTACGCGCTCGGACTCGGTGAACCCCGACAGCACCCAATCCTTCATGTCATACCCGCTCTCAGGCGGCGCGCCGACGCCTATTTTCACGCGCGGCACGGCGTCGGAGCGCAGCTGGCAAATAATATCCCTCATGCCGTTGTGCCCGCCGTCGCTGCCGCGCGCGCGCACGCGCACCTTGCCGGCGGGCAGCGCCGCGTCGTCGAATATTATCACGGCGCGTTCGGGCGGAAGCTTATAAAAATCCAAGCACTCGCGCACCGCGCGCCCGGACAGGTTCATAAATGTCTGCGGCTTGAGCAGCGCGACGCGTTTGCCCGCGATACTGCCCAAGCCGTATAAAGACTGGAATTTTAACCTCTTGACGGGTATGCCGAACCGCGCCGCCAGCACGTCGCCCGCCGCGAAGCCCGCGTTATGGCGCGAGCCGTCATATTTGCGTCCCGGATTGCCAAGCCCGGCCACGACGTATTCGACCGCCCCGCCCGCGTTTGACGAAACGCCTGTATCTGACATAACGTCCGCGTTCGCGCGGGCGTTTGCTTTTTTCCAAGGCAGCCTCACTTATCTGAACAGGTCTGAGATGGATATCTCATAGTAAGTACGCTCGATGGCCTCCGCGAACACCGGCGCGACGGGCAGCGTCGTGAGCATGGGCAGCTCCGCGCGCACGGGGATGGTGTCAAGCACCACAAGCTCACTTATAACGCTCTCCGTCAGCCGCTTGACGGCCGGCCCCGACATAACGGCGTGTGAGGCGCAAGCGAACACCTCGGTCGCGCCGCCGATCTCCATCAGCGCGGCGGCGGCGTTGCACATGCTGCCCGCCGTGTCCACCATGTCGTCAAACAGTATAACGCGCTTGCCCTTAACGTCGCCTATGATATTCATGACCTCGCTTTTGTTGGCCTGTTCGCGGCGCTTATCGACGATGGCAAGCGGCATCGACATCTTGCCCGCGAACGCCCGCGCGCGCGACACCGAGCCGACGTCGGGCGACGCCACCACCATATCAAAGCGCTCCTCGCCCAATTTGTCCATATAATAGCGGACGAATATGGGCGAGCCGACCAGATTGTCCACCGGAAGGTCAAAAAACCCCTGAAGCTGCGGGCAGTGCAAGTCCATTGTCAGAACTCTGTTCGCGCCCGCCGCGCTGATCAGGTTGGCCACAAGCTTGCCTGAGATGGGGTCGCGCGGCTTGGTCTTTCTGTCCTGCCGCGCGTAGCCGAAATAGGGCACCACAACCGTTATGCGGCCGGCCGACGCGCGCTTGCAGGCGTCTGTCATGATCAGCAGCTCCATAAGGTTGTTGTTGACCGGCATACATGTAGAGTTGACCAAAAACACGTCCGCGCCGCGCACGGTCTCAAAAATAGAACAGGATATCTCGCCGTCCTGAAACACGGATATTTCCGCCTCGCCGAGCTTCAGCCCCAAACAGTCGCATATACCCTGCGCGAGCGCCGGGTTGGCGTTGCCTGTGAATACCTTGATGTTCTTGCTGTGAGGAATCATGATAACGACCATCCTTTCCGAGCGCCGGGGCAGTTACCAGTTTTTCTCCCTGCCGAGCGCCCAGCCCTCTTTCACAGCCTGACGTCCGCGCGCGATACCGAGCGCGTGCGGCGGCACGTCGCCGGTTATGACCGATCCCGCCGCCACAACCGCGCCCTCGCCGACCTTAACCGGCGCTACCAACACGGAGTTGCTGCCCAGAAACGCGTCGTCCCCGACGGTGGTTTTATTCTTCTCACGGCCGTCGAAGTTGGCCGTTATCACGCCGCACCCGACGTTGACATGCCGTCCCACGTCCGCGTCGCCGACATACGAAAGGTGCGGTATATTGGTGCGCGGGCCTACCCGCGTGTTTTTCAGCTCCACAAAGCTTCCGACGCGCGAACCCTCGCCCAAGTGGCAGCCCGGCCTTATATAGGCGTAAGGCCCGACAGTGACGCCGCGCTCCAGCGTCGAGCCGAAAAGCTGCGACGCGTTTATGACGCAGCTTTGGCCGACGTTACAGCCGTCTATCACCGAGCCGTGTTCTATCCGGCTGCCCGCGCCCACAACCGTGCCGTTTCTGAGCGCGACGCCCGCGCCTATGAACACTCCGCGCGCGACGCTGACGCCGTCGTCGATAACCGCCGAAAACGGCGCCTCAAACACCACGCCGTTTTCCATAAGGCGCTCCACGGCGGCCGCGCGCGCCGCCTCGCGGGCCTCCGCCGTCATGACATGCCGCCCCTCCAAGCGAAAGCCCCCCCTTTATATCTTGCCGCCCCGGTATTCCGCGCCCGGGCGGCGGTATAACATCCCAATATCATTATACAGCTTTCCGGGTTTTTTGTCACTGGTGACTTTACCGCATTTTTACATGATTTGCGGGGCCGTTTTTATATTTTTATACAAAAGCGCGCGGAATATTTTGCCGCCGCGCCTGAAACACTACTCATAAACGCCCGGACACGCCATAAAATATATAAACCGGCGGACGCCGGGATTTTGAGAGAGGTGCCCGCCCGATGCACGAACGCGAACGCGCGCGTCTCACACTCGCGCTTGCGGCGCTGTTTGCCGTGAATATCCTTCTGATACTCGTAATGTCGCCCATGCCCGCCGCCAAAGCCGAGACATACCGCCAGGGCTCGGCCGGCGACGCCGTGCGCCAGATACAGACCAAGCTCAAAAACTGGGGCTACTACGGCGGCGTGGTGGACGGCATATACGGGCCCAAAACCGAACAGGCCGTCCGCGAATTCCAAAGCCGCAACGGGTTGGTGTCCGACGGCGTGTGCGGCATCCGCACACAGCAGGCCATGGGCGTGTTCATGTCGTCCGCCGGCGCCCACGCGCTGGCGCGCGGCTTTGAGCTTGACCTGCTCGCGCGCCTTATATCCGCCGAGGCCGGCGGCCAGCCCTATGCCGCGCAGGTCGCCGTCGGCGCGGCCGCGCTCAACCGCTTGAGGCATCCCTGCTTCCCCGACGGGTTAGCCTCCGTGGTCTACCAGCCGGGCGCGTTTGGCGGCGTGTCGGGCGGCGGCATGGACAAGCCTCCCGGCAGGACGGCCCTGCGCGCCGCGCGCGACGCCATGAACGGCGCCGACCCGAGCCGCGGCGCGGTCTACTTCAGCCCGAAAACCTCCGAGCCTCTGAGCCGCGGCGTGCCGGGCGCTTATACGTCACACACGCGCGCGAGGACGACCACCGCCGTCATCGGGGGCATGAGCTTTTCGAGATAATGGAAAATGTTTCACGTGAAACAACGCGTCTCCCAAATGTTGCGGCGTTTGTCCGCGCGCGGCGTTTGCGCCGCGTTTTTTATTTGAAAAGTTATTGCCCGGTTGCTATATATTGTGGTTTGCGTGTCTGAGAGCTACAAGGCTTTGTTTTCATCGCGGCTTGGCGGCCTTCCAATACGGCGTTTTATCTAAAGCCGCGCCCGAAATCTTCGATAAAACCTATGAGATGATACCGACATTTTACCGGAGGTTCCATTGATGAAAACAGGAACACGTTTATTTACTATAATAACAGCCGTCCTTCTGACCGCCGCCGCCGCGCCCCTGCCGGCCCAAGCGCCCGGCTCCGCGCTGGCGGCTTGGTATGACTCCTACGACCCGCGCTATGAGGGCGGCGCGCTGACCGGCATACGCGATCAGGGCGCCGACGACGTGAGCTACGCGTTCGCGACGGCGGCCGCCGCCGAGATCGCGCTTATCCGCGCGGGGATAGCCGGCCCGGACATCGACCTGTCCGAGCAGCATATACGCTTCGCCATGTCCAAGTCGGGCGGCAACAATCTCGGCTTCACCTCGGCGCAAGGCGCGGCGCTGACCTCGAGCGCCTCGTCCGACCCGCGCGCGTCCATAGCGGCCTACCTCACGCGCGGCAGGCTCGGCGGCTTGGTCGCGGAAGCGTATGACCCCTACAAGGCCGGCGACCAGTCGCGCGCCCAGTCGGTGACTGCCGACAAGATCAGCTCCTACCGCGTGGGCGACGTGGTATACATACCCGACATGCCCGCCGCCACCCCGAACGACACCCAAAGCTACTACCGCGAAAAGCATATAAACGACCTCAAAGCGGCCATCACGCGCTACGGCGCCGTGACCGGCTGGATATACGGCCCAAAGACCACCTCCAAGGCGGGCGCCGCCGGCGAATACTGGAACGGCAAATCCATGATGTCATACGGGCACCTGAAGGCCGGCGAGCTGACCCAGACGCCGGGCAACTGGTGCGTGACCGCCGTCGGGTGGGACGACGGCTACATATTCACCGAATATGAGGAAGAGGACGACAAGGGCGTCAATAACCTGAAAAACAAGCCTTCACAGCCCGGCGCTTTTATCATCAAGAACTCGTGGGGCGCCGAAACGGGCGACGCGGGGTACTTCTACCTGTCTTATATGGACTCGCTGCTGCTCCGAAACGCGTTCGCGCTCGGCGGCGTGAAGCTGGCCGGCGACAACTCCTCCCCCGCCGACAAGATCTACGAACACGACCCGCTCGGCCCGACGGGCCGCACGGTAAGCTCCGGCGCTTGGATGGCCAACGTTTTCCCGGTCGAGAAGGACGGCCAGCACGCCAACGCGGTATCGTTCGCCGCGGCCGACGCGGGCACGCAGTATGATATATATATCATGCGCTACGCCTCGGGCACCAGCCTTCCGGGCGAGGGCGGCCCCGCCGCCACGCTGACCGGCCTGATGGAAAACGGCGAGCGCGTCGCGTCGGGCACTGTAGAGCTGCCGGGCTACTACACGGTGGACATAGACCGCGTGTGGCTTGGAGACAAGGGCGACACGGTGTTTGTGGCCGTATACTACTCGGGATGCTCCAACATCCCGTTCCAGAGCGCGGCCTCCGGCCTGACGGCCGCCGGCCAGAGCTTCCGTTCGTCGTCGGCCGGCGCCGAGTCTTGGGTCGATATCTCGGCCAACGGCCAAAACGCCTGCGTCAAACTGATAGCCGACGAGCTGAGCCTTCCGCGTCCCGGCGCCATATCGCTGTCGCCCCCGCGCGACATTCAGGTAATACGCGTGGGCGAGACCGTAAACTGGAGCTATGACCTGACGGTCGCCGGCGGCCCGGCCTCCGGCGCCGACACCTCGGTGGTCTGGGCGAGCGGCGACACGTCGGTTGCCAGAGTGGACGCGGCCGGCAACGTCACGGGCGTCGGCGGCGGCTCCTGCGTCATATCCGTTATGACGCGCTCGGGACGCCGCGAGGATTCGCGCGAGGTCTATGTGCCGCCCGTGGCCGTGACCGCGCTGAAGCTCAACCGCTCCGAGATAAAGGTAAAAACCAACCAAACCGCGCAGCTTACCGCCGCCGTAACGCCCTCAAACGCGACCGACAAGACCCTTGAATGGTCGAGCAGCGACGAGAGCGTCGCCACAGTTACGTCGCTCGGTCAGGTGACGGGCGTCGGGCCGGGCAGCGCGGTCATAACGGCCGCGAGCGTATCCGACCCGTATATATACGCGTCGTGCGACGTCGAGGTCTCAAAGGATTACGTTTCGTCCATAACGCTGTCGCGCCGCACGTTAGCCACAGCCGTCGGCTCCATAACGCCGATCGGCATAAAGACCGGGCCGGCCACGGCCTATGACACCGCGCTCGAATGGGAGCTTGTGAGCGGAAACCCGGACGTTGTGGAAATAGACCATGAAAAGGGCACGGTTACAGGCCGTATGCCCGGCAAGGCCGAGTTCCGTATATCGCCCGCCGATATAAACCCCGACGCCAAGAAAACCCCGTCCGCCACACTGACCGTGACGGTCTCCCCTCTGGCCGACAGCTATGTGAACGTGGGCAAGACCATAACGCTGACCAGCGCGCTGACAGGCGTTAAGGCCGACGACATAGAGTGGGAGATAACGGGCGGCGACGATACCGATTTAACGCCCAATAAGAACAAAGCGAAGCTCTACGGCAGGCGCAGCGGTGAGTTCCGCGTCACGTCGTATGATAAAAACGACCCCGACAACAAGCATGTCGTCAGCGTATTCGTAAAGACGCCGGCCAAGAAGGTCGCCGTCAGGATGGAGAGCGACGAGTCCAACAAGCCCGCGCGCCGCAAGGAGCTGACCTTAGATCAGGACGGCTCAAACCCGTCGTCGGTCAGCCTCGCCTACACCATCGGGCCGGACGACGCGTCGTATAAGGATGTGACCTGGGTCTCCTCAAAGCCCCATGTCGCGACGGTGGACGAAAACGGCGTCGTGACCGCCGTCGGGCCGGGCACGGCCGTTATAACCTGCAAAGCGATTGCCGATACGGCCAAGGCCACCTTCGGCGTTACCGTGAAATACAATCCGACGGCCATAGAGCTGAACCGCACCGAGACACAGCGGATAGCCGTGGGCAAGAAGTTCAGCCTGCGCGCGGCGGTCGAACGCACGCGCAACGTGTCGAGAACCGTAACCTGGAGCAGCAGCGACGAAAGCGTCGCCAAGGTCAGCAGAACAGGACAAGTAACCGTAGTGGGCGCGGGCGCCGCGACCATAACGGCGGCGGCGGCGGGCGGCGTGTCCGCGTCGGTCGCGGTGGAGGGCATGGTGCCTGTAAAACGCGTAGTGACCGGCGCTTCGACGGTCACGCTAAAGCCGGGCGAGACGTATATCCTTGGGGCCTACGCCATGCCGGCCGACGCGAGCTATAAGGAGCTGACCTACGCGTCGTCAAAGAGCGGCGTCGTGACCGTGGATGAAAACGGCGTCGTGACCGCCGTCGGCAAAGGCTCCTCGACCGTCACCATAAAGGCCGCCGTCGGTTCGGCCAAAAAGTCTGTAACCTTCCGGGTGAAAGCGTAGTCTCAGACATTTGGGGGCCGCCATGTAGGGACGCACATTGTGCGTCCGCGTTCCCCTGTCCACGCATCGCATTGTGGCAAAATGAACCACGGACGCGCAATGCGCGCCCCTACGCCCGGTTACACGCAAACCCTGTAGGGACGCACAGTGTGCGTCCGCGTTTCCCCCTGCGTCCGCGTTTACCCATGCCCCACGCGTCCCACACACACCAATTTTTCTGCGGGACTGTTGACAGGGTTATATTATAATGATATCATATTGATATCTAAAGCGCGCCGGCTTGCGGCCGGGCGCGGAAAGGAGAGGCCCCTCCGTGGAAATACTTGCCGATTACCTGATTTTCATACTCCCGC
This sequence comes from Oscillospiraceae bacterium, assembly GCA_009777435.1. Taxonomy (GTDB): domain Bacteria; phylum Bacillota; class Clostridia; order Oscillospirales; family UBA929; genus WRMG01. The sequence goes on from WRLW01000003.1 coordinate 23,098, forward strand.
TGGCCCTGATACAGCTCGGCCTTATGGTCGGCGCGCTGGTGCATATCCTCACGCATAACACATACCGTACGGGCAACCGCGCGGCCTGGCTTATTGTCTGCCTGTTTATTTCGGTAATAGGCCCCATAATCTATTTCTGCTTCGGGCGCGGGCAGGAATAGCTGCCCCGCCCTGAAAGGATGACGGCATATGGATATTCTCCGTATTGAGAACGTTTATAAAAGCTTCGGCGCGGCGCGCGTCATCGACGGCATATCGCTCAATGTGCCGGAAGGCTCGGTATTCGGCTTCATCGGCGCGCACGGCGCCGGGAAGACCACCACCATGAAAATGGCGCTCGGGCTGCTAAAGCCCGACGGCGGTCATATCTATGTCCTCGACGAAAAGGTGCGGTTCGGCATGACGCCCACCAACCGCCATGTGGGATACCTGCCCGACGTGCCGGCCTTCTATGGGTACATGCGCCCCGTGGAGTACCTGCGCTTCTGCGGCGAGGCGGCCGGACTGCCCGCCTCCGAGATTAAGAGCCGCGCGGACGGCCTGCTTGAGCTTGTGGGCCTCGGCGGCGCGGACAAGAAAATCAGCGGCTTCTCGCGCGGCATGAAACAGCGGTTAGGCGTCGCCCAGGCGCTGATAAACCGCCCGCGGCTGCTGATCTGCGACGAGCCGACGTCCGCCCTCGACCCC
>WRLW01000004.1 GCA_009777435.1 Oscillospiraceae bacterium
GTCGGGCTTTATCCAGCCGGCGGCGCGCCACTTGGCCGCCCAGCCCTCGTTTACGGCGCGCACCACATACTGCGAGTCGGTATAAACCGTCACCTCGCAGGGCATGTTCAGCGCCTCAAGGCCGCTTATGACGCCCGTCAGCTCCATGCGGTTGTTGGTGGTCTCGCGCTCGCTGCCCGTGAGCTGGCGCTCATGGCCCCTGTACACCAATATGGCCGCCCAGCCGCCGCGGCCGGGGTTGCCGGAGCACGCGCCGTCGGCGTACAGCTCGACGCGCTTCATCGGCTTAATATCCATAGATCCCATCCTAAAATATTCCGGGGCCGCCCGCGACCGCAAGCGGCCCCATTCAAACAAGACTTGGTATACAATAACTGCAATGTTTCCCGTGAAACACTACATGTTGGGGTTAACGGCATCGCCCTCGTCCTCTTCTTCTCTGGCCGTGCGGGCGCAGGCCACAACCTTGGCGCCCGGCGCGAGGCGCATCACGCGCACGCCCTGCGTCGAGCGCGAGTATACGTTTATGCCGTCTACGGGTATACGGATTATCTGGCCGTCGTCGGCCATTATGAGCAGGTCGTCGTCGGGACGCACCACGCGCACGTCGGCCACGGGGCCTGTTTTATCGGTCAGGTTGTAGTTTTTAAGGCCCTTGCCGCCGCGGTGCTGGGCCTGACCGTCCGCGCCGCGCGTGTATTCCTCAAGGCGCGTGCGCTTACCGTAGCCCAGCTCGGTTATGGTGAGCAGGCAGGCGTCGGCTTTGGCGCGCGCGGCGCCCACAACGTAGTCGCCCGCTCCTAACCTTATGCCGCGCACGCCGGCCGCCTGACGGCCCGTGGGGCGCACGTCGGTCTCCGGGAAGCAGATCGCGCGGCCGCCGCGCGTCGCGAGTATCAGGTTCTGGCCGCCGTCGGTCTTGCGCACCGCTATCAGCTCGTCGTCCTCCTCGAGGGTCACGGCGCGTATGCCGCCCTTGCGCACGCTGTCCAGCGCGTCGAGCAGTATGCGCTTGACCGTGCCGCGTTTAGTCACCATGACTAAATAGCGCGCCGGGTCGTCGGTCTTGACGGGTATGACCGCCGTGACGTGTTCGCCCTGCTCCAGCGGCAGCAGGTTATTCATGTTCATGCCCTTGGCCGCGCGGCCCGCCTCGGGTATCTGGAAGCCGCGCTTGCGGTAAAGGCGGCCGATGTTGGTGAAGAACAGCAGCGTGTCATGGGTTGACGCCACGAAGATCTCGTCGATGAAATCCTCCTCGCGTATGGACTGGCCGGTGACGCCGCGCCCGCCGCGCCGCTGGGAGCGGTAGACCGTTGTGGGCAGGCGCTTTATATAGCCGAACCGCGTCATGCTGAACACGCAGTCCTCTTTTTCTATCAGATCCTCTATGTCTATCTCGTCGTCCACAGGCACTATCTCGGTGCGGCGCGCGTCGCCGAATTTGTCGCGTATGGCGGTCAGCTCGCCGCGTATTATGCCGCGCACGCGCGCGTCGCTTGAGAGTATGTCCTCATAGTCCACTATGCGGGCCATTACGTCCTCGTATTCGTTTTCTAACTTGTCTATCTCAAGGCCGGTCAGCTGGCCGAGGCGCATGTCCACGATGGCGCGCGCCTGTATCTCGGACAGCCCGAACAGCTCCATAAGCCGCGCGCGCGCCTGCGGCACGTCCCTGCTGGCGCGTATAACGTCCACGACGTCGGGGTTGCGCGCGACAATAAGCAGTCCCTCGAGTATATGAGCGCGCTCCCTTGCCTTGCGCAGGTCAAAGCGCGTGCGGCGCACCACCACCTCGCGCTGGTGGGCCACATAGTGGTCTATCATCTCGCGCAGGTTGAGCGTCTTGGGCTGTTTGCCCACCAGCGCGAACATATTTATTGCAAAGGTTGGCTGCATGGCCGTCATGGTAAAGAGCTGATTCAGCACCACCTGACCGTTGGCGTCGCGCTTGAGGTCGATAACCACCTTCATGCCCGTATGGTCGGACTCGTCGCGCACGTCGGATATGCCGTCGATATGCTTGTCGCGCACAAGGCCGGCTATGGCCTCGACCAAACGCGCCTTGTTGACCTGATAGGGCAGCTCGGTTACAACAATGCGGCTGCGCTTGTTATGCTCCTCAACGCCGGCGCGCGCGCGCACCTTGACGCGCCCGCGGCCCGTCGCGTAGGCCGCGCGCACGCCGGCCACGCCCTGTATGATGCCACCGGTCGGGAAATCGGGGCCCTTGATATACTCCATCAGGTCGAACATATCGGCGTTTTCGTCGTCAAGCACGCACAGCACGGCGTCGCACACCTCGGTCAGGTTGTGCGGCGGTATGTTGGTGGCCATCCCGACGGCGATGCCCGAGCTGCCGTTGACCAGCAGGTTGGGGAACCGCGACGGAAGCACTGTCGGCTCCGTGCGGAAGTTATCGTAGTTAGGTACGAAGTCCACCGTTTCCTTGTTGATATCGGCCATAAGCTCCATGGCTATTTTAGACATGCGCGCCTCGGTATAGCGCATGGCGGCCGGCGGGTCGCCGTCCACGCTGCCGAAGTTGCCGTGACCCTCTATGAGCATATTGCGCAGCGAGAAATCCTGCGCCATGCGCACCAGCGCGTCGTAAACCGACGCGTCGCCGTGCGGGTGGTAGCGGCCCAGCACGTCGCCGACGGCCGTGGCCGCCTTGCGAAACGGCTTTTCGGGCGTCAGGTTCTCCTCGAACATGGTATACAGTATGCGCCTGTGTACGGGCTTGAGGCCGTCGCGCACGTCGGGCAGCGCGCGCCCCACTATGACCGACATGGCATAGTCTATATACGACTTGCGCATCTCGCGCTCAAGGTCTACGGATATGATTTTTTCCTCAAAGAATTCGTTCAACGCGGAAAGCCTCCTCAAATATCCAAATTAACGACGTCCTTCGCGTGCTTCTCTATATAGAGCTTGCGCGGCTCGACCTTGTCGCCCATCAGTATGGTAAATATCTGGTCGGCCGCCGCCGCGTCGGCTAACCCCACTCTCAGCAGGGTGCGGTTTTCGGGCAGCATGGTGGTCTCGCGCAGCTCCGAAGCGTCCATCTCGCCCAAGCCCTTGTTGCGCGTTATGCTGATGCGCTCCATGGCCGCTTGGTCGCCGCCCGACATCTCGCGCATGACGGCCTCGCGCTCGCGCTCGTTGAGCGCGTATCGCGCCGTCTTGCCGCGCGTAAGCTTATACAGCGGCGGCTGCGCTATATACACATGCCCTTCCTCTATCAGCGGGCGCATGAACCGGAAGAAGAAGGTCAGCAGCAGGGTGCGTATGTGGCTGCCGTCCACGTCGGCGTCGGCCATCAGGATAACCTTGCCGTAGCGCAGCTTGGAGATATCGAACTCGTCGCCTATGCCCGCGCCGAGCGCGGTTATGACCGGCATGAGCTTCTCGTTGCCGTATACCTTATCCAGACGCGCCTTCTCGACGTTGAGCATCTTGCCCCAGAGGGGCAGTATGGCTTGGAAGCGGCTGTTGCGCGCGCCCTTGGCGCTGCCGCCCGCGCTGTCGCCCTCGACTATAAACAGCTCGGTCAGGGCCGGGTCGCGCTCATAGCAGTCGGACAGCTTGCCGGGCAGGGCCGCCGACTCGAGAGCCGTTTTGCGGCGCGTCAGCTCGCGGGCCTTGCGCGCGGCCTCCCGCGCGCGCGCCGCCAGCACGGATTTTTCGAGTATGGCGCGCGCCGACGCCGGGTTCTCCTCCAAAAAGGCCGACAACTTTTCGCCCACGGACGTCTCCACAAGCGCGCGGATATCGGCGTTGCCGAGCTTGGTCTTGGTCTGGCCCTCGAACTGAGCGTCGGTCAGCTTTACGGATATGACGGCCGCCAGCCCCTCGCGCACGTCCTCGCCCGACAGGTTCTTGTCCTCGTCCTTGAGGTACTTAAAGCGGCGGCCGTAGTCGTTTATAACGCGCGTGATGGCCGTTTTGAAGCCGGTCTCGTGCATACCGCCCTCGGTGGTGTTGATATTGTTGGCGAAGCTCATGACGGTCTCGCTGTACCCGTCGTTGTATTGGAGCGCGATCTCGGCCGTCGGCGGGTTCTCGCCGCGCCCCTCGCCCATGAAGTATATCACCGGCTCGTGCAGCGCGGTTTTGTTGCTGTTCATGTATTCCACAAACGACCGGATGCCGCCCTCGTAGATGAACTCCGACTCGCGCACGTCGTCGGGCGCGCGGCTGTCGGTTATCAATATACGCAGCCCGGCGTTAAGAAAAGCCTGCTCGCGCAGCCGGGTCTCAAGGGTCTCGAAGTCAAATGCCGTCTCGTCGAATATATCCGGGTCGGGCTTAAATGTGACCCTTGTGCCCTGTTTTTCCGAGGGTGCGCCCGGAGTGAGGCCGCGCACGGTGTCGCCGCGCTCGAATCTCATGGTGTGGGCGCGCCCCTCGCGGTATATATCGACGTCCGTCCATTCGCTCAGGGCGTTGACCACCGCCGCGCCCACGCCGTGCAGGCCGCCCGCGACCTTATAGCCCGTGCCGCCGAATTTGCCGCCCGCGTGCAGCTTGGTATACACAAGCTCGGCCGCCGGCATACCCGTTATATGCTCGTCAACGGGTATGCCGCGCCCGTTGTCGGTCACTTGCACGACGTCGCCCGGCAGCAGCTCCACCGATATCTCGGTGCAGTATCCGGCCAGCGCCTCGTCGATGGCGTTGTCCACTATCTCATATACCAGATGGTGCAGGCCGCGCGCGGACGTGCTGCCTATATACATGCCCGGCCGCTTGCGGACGGCCTCAAGGCCCTCCAGCACCTGAATTTGACCAGCGTCGTAAATCTCGTGGCTCAAAATTATCCCTCTCTTATCTCACCGTTTTCAATATATATAGTCTTTCCGTTTTTCAGGCCGCCGAACCCTCCGCCGCAGTCGGTTATGAGGCATTGGCGCGAATCCTCCGCGTCAGGGGCCGTCAGATAAGCGCGGCGCGTCCCGTCAAGCTCCGACATAACGTCGTCGAGCAGCAGCACCGGATGCTCGCCTAACTCCTCGCGCAGTATGTCGCGCTCGGCCAGCTTCAGCGCGAGGGCGGCCGTGCGCGCCTGTCCCTGAGAGGCGAACGCGCGGGCGTCGCGGCCGCATACTCGTATGTCCAAGTCGTCGTAAAGCATACCCGTGCGCGTGCGCGCGGCGCGCAGATCGTGTTCCCTCGACCGCTCGAACGCCGCCATCAGCAGGGCGGCCAACCCGCGCTCGTCCTCCGCGCCGCTTCCGGTATCGGGCACTCCCGGCGCGTAGGCCGCCGAGAAGTCCTCAGCGCCGCCGGATATTCTCCGGTGATAATTGGCGGCTGTGGCGGCTAACCTGACGGCGTATCCCGCGCGCTCCTTCCAGACCACGGCGCCGCTCTGGGCGAGTTTAAGGTCGAATTCGGGCATCGCGAGCGCGAGCGACGGTTTGCCGCCGGCGCGGGAGAGTATGCCTTTTTTATGCTCGTGGGCCTTTTTGTACATGGACAGCGCCCTTGTATAGCGCGGCTTTATCTGGCAAAGCGCCGTATCGAGCAATCGGCGCCGCCGCGACGGCCCCGCGCGCACTATCTCCATCTCCTGCGGCCCGAAGAACACCACGGGCAGGCAGCCTATCCACTCGCGCGCCGGCGTACCGCCAACGCCGTCTATCCGCAGGCCCTTGCCCTCGCCCGATATGGACAGCTCAAGGGTATGGCCCGTTCCGCCGTCGGTATAAACCTTACCCGCCACGCGCGCGAAGCTTTGCCCGAACATCACGCAGTCGCGGTCGCGCGCGCCGCGCATGGACTTGGTTATGGACAGCATATACACGGCCTCGAGCAGATTTGTTTTGCCCTGCCCATTTTTACCGTATATGATATTGACGCCCGGCGCGAAGGATAATTCAAGCTCGCGGAAGTTCCTGAAATTATCAAGCCTTATGCTTCCGACGGTCATTCGGCCTTCAGCCTGACGGGCAGTACCATGCACCTGTAGCCCTCGGTGTCGGGCTCCATGACGCACGGGGACAGCGGCGACGAGAATTTCATGGTTATATTCTCACAGCCGCCCTGCACCGAGGCTCTCAGCGCGTCTATAAGATAGCGGTGGTTAAACCCGATTTCCATGTCTCCGCCCGAGCCTTCGCAATCGCACAAATCCGACGCGCTCCCAAGCGGGGTATTCAGCGACAGGTTTATGGCCCCGTCGCCGCATGTCAGCTTTACCGGGTTTTTTATTTTCTCGCTGACCAACAGCGACACGCGCTCTATACACTCCAGCAGCGCTCTGGCGTCGGCCGTGAGCGATATAGGCTGGCTCTCGGGCACGGCCTTTTTGTAATCTAAAAACTCGCCGTCCAACAGGCGCGAAAGCACCGTAAACCCGTTAAGCTCAAACATTATGTGGCGCCCGCCTATGATTATATTGACCTCGCCCTCGTCGGTCAGTATATGCTCCACCTCGCGCAGGGCCTGCCCGGGCGCGACGAATTTAACGTCGCCTATGCCGGTCTCGACGGCTTGGGCTCGCATGGCCAACCGGAAGCCGTCTAAAGCCACCACGTTTAATACCCCGCCGCCGATGTCGAACAGCGCGCCTGTATGAACGGTTTTGTTCTCGCCCGTGGACACGGCGTAGAGCGTGCCGCCCAGCATGGATTTAAGCAGCTTCTGCTCAAGGGCCACGCATGTTTCGCGGTTGAACTCCGGCAGCTTAGGGAACTGCTCGGGCGGCATACCCATCACGCGGAACCGCGCCGAGCCGCACTCTATGCCGGTCATCAGCCCGTCGCCCACAGACAGCGTGAGCGTACCGTCGGGCATCTTGCGCACGATGTCCACAAGTATGCGCGCGGGCAGTATAACGCCGCCCCTCTCTATTATTTCGGCTTCGGATACCGCGGCCGTTATGCCGGTCTCCATGTTGTAGCCCGTTATGGATACGTCCTCCTCCGCCCATAGCAAAACGCCCTCGAGCGCCGGCAGGGTGGAGCGCGCCGACACCGCGCGCGCCGCCGTGGACAGCGCTGTGAGCAACAGGCCGCGCTCGCATTTGATTTTCAAAGAAATCCCCTCACTTTCATGAATATATAAAGAAAGAAAGACATATAATAATAGGTTAGAGGAAGTAGTTGAGGATGTCCGCCGTTTTGTGGATAACTTGGATAGGGCCTTGGGAGGCGTCGGATTGGGGAAAGGATAAGCTGTGGAGAAGAGAGTGGATTGGGTGTGGACGGAATGTGTGTAACTCAGGGGGCGGACGGGAGAATTTCTATGTTTTACATAATAAGGCGTTTTTCAACAGGATATCCACGCCGGATTGCTTAATATGTGGATAAGTGAGCTTAGTGGGCCGCTAAATTATCTGTGAGCAGGCGCAGGTCGTCCTCGAAGTCGGGAGACTGGGCGCAGCGCTCCTTTACGCGGTCTATGGCGTGTATGACCGTCGTATGGTCGCGGTTGACGAAATAGGCTATGTCGTTGAGCGAGGCTTGGGTTATCTCGCGTATGAGGAACATGGCCACCTGGCGCGCCTGTACAAGATTGGCCCGGCGCGAGTTTGATTTCATGTCCTTTACGTCCACGCCGTAGAAGTCGCACACGCGCTTTATGATGAGGTCGGGGTCGGGCGCGGGCACCTCCTTCATTAAATCCGACACCACGAGGGAAGCCGTTTCGACGCTGAGCGACATGCCCATAAGCTCATGATAGGCCATCAGCTTTTTTATGGAGCCCTCGAGCTGGCGCACGTTGCCTGTTATGGATTCGGCTATATGCAGCGACACGTTTTCAGGCAGGCTCAGGCCGTCCTGCTTGGCCTTGGCCTGTAAGATGGCCATGCGCGTCTCAAGCTCCGGCGGCTGTATGTCCACCACAAGCCCCCATTCGAGCCGCGAGAGTATCCTGTCCTCAAGCTTTTTCATGGCCTTGGGCGGCCTGTCGGACGCGAGGACTATCTGGTGCCCCGACTCGTAAAGAGTGTTAAAGGTGTGAAACAATTCCTCCTGCACGAATTCCTTTAGCGATATGAACTGCAGATCGTCTACTATAAGCACGTCGGCAAACCTGTATTTCTCATGGAACACGGCGCGGTCTCCGCTCTCTATGGCCGCCACCAAGTCGCGCACAAACTGCTCGGACGAGAATATATTAACGCCGCAGTCCGGGCGGTTTTGGGATATGCGGTTCTTTATGGCGTGCAGCAGATGGGTTTTTCCAAGCCCGGAGCCGCCATAGATAAACAGCGGGTTATAGCCCTTCGACGGGCCGTCGGACACACACAGCGCGGCCGAATATGCCAACTGGTTGGTGGGGCCGACCACAAAGCGCTCGAAGGTGAACTGCGAGGCGCCGTCATAGGTGGCGTCGGGCTGTTCGGAGCGGCGCTCGGCGTCCTCGGCCGTCAGCACCTCGATATTATACTCGCGGCCCAGCAGCTGTTTAAGGGCCTGCACTATCAGCGCGGGGTAGCGCTTTTGTATGGCGTCGCGCTTGAGGCCGGTCGTGGTTACTATGACCACGCAGTCGTCGTCCATGCGCTCGATATGCGAGTCGTCGAACCAGGCGCGCAGAACCGTATTGGGCAGGGATTCCTTCAGCGCCTCTATAACGCGCATCCAAATTTCTTCTTTGTTCAAGCTTTACCGACCTCCGTTTTTTAAGGGCTTTCAGATTCTAAAATTTTGACGATAACTGTCATAATCAGATAAAATACCGGCTGGTGGAGCATATATATAATCAGGGTATGTCTGCCCGCGGACGGCAGGAAGGGCATATTGAAATCATAGAACCACGCGGGCATACGGCCCTCTATTATGTACCCGCCTATCCACGCGCCGAGCATGAACAGGAAAAACCATCTGCCCAAGGGGAAATAATCTACAGCGCTCATGGAGAATTCAGCCGTGCGCAGTCCGAGCCACGCAAGCCGGTCGTTTTCGGCGCGGACGGGCAATAAGATGAAGCATACGGCAAACAGGGCCGCGAATACCGCGCCCGAAGCGGCGCCGAAAGCCTTTGAGCGCCGCTGTATGTTCTCCGCGGCGCGCCCGGCGGCCGCGTATATGAGCATACAGCAGCCCAGAAGGTGCAGTATGCCGAACCACACAGGCGTTCCAAGATACCACATGACGGCCGATATAAGGGCCGCGCACGCGAGGGTTATCGCGCCGCGCTTCAGGTTACTGCGCGAGAAACGCGACGCGACGCCGCAGAGCAGTATGAACACGCCGGCGAACAGCGGCTGAAGCACGTTGAGAAGCGGGTTGGAGATCACGGTCTCGGGCAGCAGCCCGAACGCGGACAGCGCATAGCCGAAATGATAGGCAAGCATCAGTATCAGCGAAAAGCCTCTCAGAGCGTCGATCAGATGATAGCGGGGTTTTGTCATATATTTTATCCTTACTGCAGCAGCCGCCGCTTCCCAACGGGATAAGCCGTGAGTTCGCTCCGCGAACTCAACGTAATTGACGATTCTTAGGGATCGTCAATTACACGTTGAAACGGAACAGTACGACGTCGCCGTCCTTTATCACATAGTCGCGGCCCTCGCTGCGCACAAGCCCTTTGTCCTTAGCCGCGGCCATCGAGCCGGCGGCGTTGAGCGCGTCGAACGCGACCACCTCCGCGCGTATGAACCCGCGCTCGAAGTCGGAGTGTATCTTTCCGGCCGCACGAGGCGCTGTAGTGCCCTCAGTGACCGTCCACGCGCGCACCTCCGGCTTGCCGGCCGTCAGGAACGAAATACAGCCTAACAGCTGATACGACGCGCGTATGAGGCGCTCAAGCCCCGATTCCTCAAAGCCCAGCTCCGCCAGATACAGCGCGCGGTCGTCCTCGTCGAGACCGGCGAGGTCGGCTTCGAGCCGCGCGCACACCGGCACGGCGGGCGAACCGCCGCCTATGGCCTCGGCGGCCCTCAGATAAGGGTTGTCATGCCTGTTGACAAAGCCGTTTTCGTCCATGTTGGCGACGTATATTACCGGCTTGGCCGATATCAGCGCCGCCGACGCCATCCAGGCCCGGCGCGGCGAGCCGGGTTCTATGGGCATATCGCGGGCCGGAAGCCCGGCGTCGAGACGCTCGCGCAGCTCCTCCCAGAACTCAAGCTCGGCGGCATAGGAGCGGTCGCCCTTCAGCAGTTTTTTTGTCTTGTCGATGCGGCGCTCGGTCATCTCAAGGTCGGACAGGGTAAGCTCTATCGAGACTATATCCGCGTCGCGCGCGGGATCCGCGCCGCCCTCCACATGCGCCACGTTGGGGTCGTCGAAGCAGCGGACGACATGCAGTATGGCGTCGGTCTCGCGCACATGCGACAGGAAGCGGCTGCCAAGCCCCTCGCCCTTGGACGCGCCGCGCACAAGGCCCGCTATATCGACGAACTCACAGACGGCGGGCGTGACCTTGGCCGGGCGGAACATGTCCGCGAGGACGCCGAGCCGACTGTCGGGCACGGGCACGGAGCCGATATTGGGTTCTACGGTGCAAAAGGGATAATTCGCGGCCTGAGCCTGCGAGGAGGCCGTCAGGGCGTTGAACAGCGTGCTTTTGCCCACGTTGGGCAGTCCTACTATGCCAAGTTTCACATTCTCACCTTGATAATTAAAGCTTTGGGTCTTTTTTCAGAAGCTCGGTGGCCTCGGCCGCCGGAAGAGGGCGGCTGAGCAGGAAGCCCTGCACATGGTCGGCGCCAAGCTCGCGTATCTTTTCGAGCTGCTCGACGGTCTCGATGCCCTTGCAGGTAAGCTGCATACCGCATATGCGCGCGGTCTTGGCCGCGAACTCGACCACGGCCGCGTGGTATTCGTTGTCGCAGGCGTCGCCCACAAAATCGCGGTCTATCTTGATAACGTCCACCGGCGTCGCGCCTATTGTGCTGAGCGCCGAAAGACCGGTCGCGAAGTTGTCTATGGCCACAAGGCATCCCATCTCGCGAAGCCCCTCGATGAAGTTCAGCGCGTGTTCGCGGTCGTTTATGGTCAGATCCTCGGCTATCTCGAACTGTAATTTGCCGGGCGGCAGCCGGGAGTCGTTTATGGCCTCGCGTATGGCGTCGAACACGCCGTCGGTGCGCGAGTGGGCGGCCGAGAAGTTGATGCTGACGCCCACGTCAAGCCCGGCGTCGAGCCATTCGCGGCACTGGGCCGCCGCCGTGCGCATCATGGCCTCGCTCAGCGGTATGATCAGCGAGGTATATTCCGCGATATCGAGGAAGTCGAGCGGCGGTATAAGCCCGATACGCGGGTGCTGCCAGCGCATGAAGGCCTCGCAGTGCGTGACGCGCCCCTCGTTGAGGTCATATATCGGCTGATAGCTGATGGTCATCTGCTCACAGCCGGCCTCGACCATGGCGTGGAGGTCGCCGGCTAACGCGAGACGCGCCGCGCGCGCCGACGAATCGTCGCCCGCCTCCTCGTAGAAGCTGTTGCGCATACGGTCTATGGCGCGCGAGAGCGTCATGTCGGCGTTGCGTATCACGTCGGGCACGGTCATGTCCGGGCGGTAGGGCGCCATGCCCGCGCTGAAGGTCGAATAGCACACCTTGTCGAGTATGCGCCACTGCTTGCCGAAGCGCGCGTAAAGCTTTTCGGCAAAGGCGAGCGAGAAGTCGCGCCGCGCGCCCTCCAGCAGGACGGCTAAGGTTTCGGAGGCGTAGCGGTATACGTTGCCGTCGCCGGCAGTGTCTTTCAGGTAATACACGACTTCTTTAAGCAGAGCGTCGCTGTAGCCGTGCCCGTAGGAGTTCATTATACCGCGCACGTTATCGACGTCTATAAGGAACAGATAGCCGGAGCCGCAGCCCTTCATCAGCTCGTCGAGCCGCGCGCTCAGGCGGCCTATGGTGGGCACGTTGAGCAGCATATCGAAGGTCACGGCGTGCATCATCCGGTCGCGCTGGAGCTTTTCCTCGGTAATATCGCGCGCGCGGATGAGGTAGGCCGGGCGCCCGCCCGTCCATGTAACGCCGGTTATAGAGACATAATGCCAGCAGCCCGGCTCGCGCTCGTCGGTCTCATAGGCATAGGTCGTGCCATCGGGCATACCGTCCATCGCGCCGAGCGCGCAGCCGGAGCATATGCCCTCCTGACCGCGCAGGCGGAAGCACGATATGCCGCGCGGCTCGTCGGACATGCGCCCGTCCAGCCCGTCGTTGGAGAACAGCACCTCGAGGTTGGCGCGGTCTATGACATATACCGCGCTGCGCAGGTTGTTCATTATCATTTTCAGAGCGTCGGCGCCCTGCGTCAGGCTTCTCTCCGAACGGCGCGAGGTAACGGCCGCGACCACCGGCGCGAGCAGGCTGTCGAGGCTGCGCAGCTCGGCCGCGGTCAGCTCGCCGCGCTGTGAGGCGGCCGTGAACAGCACGGCCACGTTGGGCCGGGTCTCGCCAGGCGGCACGTCCGGGCCGCCGTTGTGCCGCGCGACGCCCATAACCCATCCCGAGCCGTCGCGGTTCAGGGCCGCGCGCCACGGGTTAGGCCCCGCCGCGGCCGGGAGCTGAACGGCGGCGCCCGGCCTGCGCGGCACGAACATGCGCAGATCCGAAACCGTGACCGACGGGAGGTCTAAAGCGCCGGCAGGCTTGCCGCCGCCGCTCTCGAAGGTGACGCCGAAGCCGCGCCCCGCGCGCTCGACGACCATCATGCGCTTCAGGTTAAAGCGCGAGCAGAGCACGCGCGCGATCTCGGACAGCGCGTCGTCGAAGGTAGAGGCGTGTATTCCCGCGTGGCCGCCGAACAGCGCGCCGCATATCAGCGCGGCGTCCTCGGCGTCGGCGTCGCCCAGACGCGGCTTTACGATGCGGTCGGTGCGGTACATCAGCATATATTTGCCCAGAGCCAGCTCGGAAAGCTCCTTGACATAGGGCGTCAGCTTATCAAACACGGACTTGACGTCGGCCGTCTCCCACTCCCGCATACGCTCAAACGCCTCGATGGCCGTGTCGCCCAGCGCGCCGTCGCCGTCCGCGCCGCCCAAGCGGGAGAACAGCGCGCGCAGGTTGTCCTGGTTTACCGCGCCGCGCACGCGCACGCGCCCGACCACCCATGTGCCCATGTGCATCGAATCCATCATTATGGGCGCGGCCGCCATATACAGGCCCAGCGATTCACAGGGCTGGACAATAATCCCGGCGCCGCCGCCCGCCGCCTCGCGCGCCGCGATGCAGAGATTTTCCTCGGACATGCGGCACAGCGCCGCGCCGCGCGAGGTGCCGTTCAAGAGGTCGCACAGCTCGCATTTGCCGTGTTTGTCGGTCAGCGGCGAGCCCGCCGCGTCGAGTATGAACGACGACATGCCCAGCGCTTCGGAAACGCGGTCGCAATGCTGCTGGAGTATGTCGCGGCTCAGCAGGTCGAGCAGATGCACGGGCCTTTGCGCGCCGTCCTCGTGCAGGGTGTCCGCGCCGTAGCCGCGCCGCGCGGTCACGTCTACCATGACGCTCCTGTAAAGGTGAGCGCCGGGCGATAAGACCGACGACACGCGCTCGCGTATGCCGCGCGTGATGCCGCCCACGTCGGTCACGCGGTATTCATGCCAGAAGTCCACGTTCAGGTGCTTCTCGCGCAGCGGCTTTATGGCGCGGGAATATTCCTCAAGGTCGTCGGGATGCACTATGGCGGCCCAGTCGTCGAGCGAGGAGAAGCCGCCGGGCTTGAAGCCCAGCGCGGCCACGGTGTCGGAGATGTATTCGGCGGACAGGTCGTCCACGTTCCACAGCGCGAGTATGAACGCGTTGTATGACATAACGTCGGAGACGGCGCGGAAGCGCGCCTTGGCCATGGTCAGCTCCTCGGCGAGCGTGTGCAGGCTGTTCTCGCCCTCCATCATGCCCACAAGGCCGGTCAGCTCGCCGCCGCCGTCGTACAGCGGCGATCTGGACACGCGCTGCCAGCTTGCCGGCTCGCCCGGCCTTATGGAGAACGGGTGGACTTCGGAAAGCGGCTGCAAACGGCCGAGCAGCATGTCGTCGAGGCGGTCGTCCCATTCGGCCGACTCGCGCGGCAGGAGGTCAAACGCCGTCTTGCCGGTCACGCAGGCGGGCGACTCTAAACCGAGGAAATCGGCAAACGCCTGTGAGCAGCCGACATAGCGCTTCTCAAGGTCTTTGACGAACACCTTGCCCGGCATCGACTCGATGGCGCTCAGGGCGGCGCTGGACACCGACGCGGCGTCCTGAACGGCGGCGACCGTATCCGACGGCGCGGCCGGCATACCGCCTATGCGGTTCAGCGCGCGCCGCGTCGCCTCCGACACCTCGTGTTCGGGTATGAACACCACATACGCGCCTTCGGCGCCGTCCGGGCGGTACATGTGCCCGGAAAACGGCATCAGGAAGCCCGCGTCGTCGGCCAGTATGACGTCGCAGGCGGCGAACCTGAACCGGCCGCCTCCGAACAGGTCGTCGGCGCTCTTGTCGGGCATGAGCGTCAGGGAGCCGGTGTCGGCGCCGTCGAGCAGCGCGGCGCAGCGCCGGTTGACGTGCGAGACGCGGCCGCCGGCGGTCTCCCATAGCAGAGCCGCCGCGGACAGCGAGTCGAGGACGGTTTTCGCGTTATCCATAATGACCACTCCTTAATTGGCAATAAGGCAAAAATCGGTCAGCTTTCATCATCGGCTGTTAAGCTCTCGGTATCCTCCGCCGGCTTTATAAGGAACTTATCGACCAGCGGCCATGATATAAACATTGAGATATAGCCTATCAGGACAAGCGACACAAAAGGCAAAAGCAGCAGCTCAAGATACCCGTTGACCAGCAGCGTCAGAATGAGTATGGCGCCGCAGATAATGCCGTTGAGCAAATGGCGCGGCAGCCCGGCCAACGCGAGTATGAAAGAGTTGCGCAGTATCTGCGGGACGGTCAGCTCGAATGTGACGGCCTGCGTGTAGATGGTGGTGCGCATGGCGAGGTATATCGGGAAGGTGATCAGCGAAAGCACGGTTATGGCTTGCGTGAAGCCGTCTAACTCGGCGAACGACGAGAAGAACAGCGACATATTGTAAAAGCCCATAACGAACACCAACACGTCGATAACGCCTATCGCCAGACCCTGCTTGAGGTTGCTTTTGGCGCGCGCCCAGAAATCCGAGCGCCAGTAATGCTCCTCGCGCACGGCGTTGCGCAGGCAGTAGGTAAGCCCGCAGGTCAGAGGCCCCTGCACGGCTAACGACAGCGCGACTATCGACACTATCAGCCAGGGCGGCCACTGGAACACCTGAAGCGAATAGAAAAAGATCAGGTTCAGCGGCGAGGTGGGCAGGGGGGAGTCCTCTATCATGAGGGAGTAGCCCACAAACTCGTCGAACATCAGGTGGAAAGCGACCAATACGGGCAGCAGGCAGACGAAATACTGCATGTTCAACACGACAAACCGCCATAGGTTGCGCCAGAACAGCGTTACACAGCGGGCGGGCGCGCGTTTTTGCGGCTCGTCGGGATCAACGCCCTTGCCCGGCTTGGTGAAATCGAAAAATCCGAAGATACCGGCCATAGGTACGACCGCCTCCAAAAATAAATACCGGCCAGAGACACACGGTGCGGCAGGCCGCGCGGCGGCCGCTCGCGCGCGTTTAAGCAGGGTAATGGCCGCCTGCGGGCATTATACCATTTTTTTGGGCTTTGTGCAAATGAATTTACCGCGCCCCGGGGGAGGGGATATAAGGAATTACATAGTCGCGAACCCACGGCGCCGCGGCGAACAGCTTGTGGTTAAAATAAAAGCTGGAGGCGTTATGCTGGTATACCAGCCTGTAATGTGAAGATGAATTATCATAAATATTCAGTTCGTCCGCAAGCTCAAACAAATACGGCAATTGCCCCATCGAGCGGTGGTATCTCCTGATAATTTTTTCCTCGGGAACATCATGGCCCTTTTCCCTCACCCTTTGAGCGACCCTTTCGATATTTATGCCTGGGTCGCGGGTGGTAACAAAATTAGCCGAAAGCGTATACCCTCTGCGTTTTGCGTCGCGCAGGAAATTCACTTTTTCCGGGGTTGAAAACACGGTCTCAAAAATAAAGTCGGTTCCGTTATTTATTAAAAGCTTTCTGAGCGATTCGGACAGCTCCATAGCTTTTATATAGCCGCGCTCGTATTCATCAGGGCCGGCGGGAGGGTCTGGGCAAAACAGCGAAAAGAAAGCATCGGGACATATGTACAACAGGCCCCGATGCTTCGGTTTATTAAGAAAGTCACTGATTAACGTAGATTTGCCGGAACCGTTCGGCCCCGCGAACATAATCAGCTTCATTTACGTTAAATCCCTGTCCTTAATATGTTTTAAGGTTTTCCGCGCGGCTATGGACAACCTTGCTTGAACAAACCCGTAGGGTAACGGTTTTGCGTTGTTCTGGTTTGCGGAAATGGGTCTCGGCGAGCGCGCCTTCTGCTCGAGCCGTACCCGGACAGGCTTGTCCGCCGCTTGAGCCGCGGGCTTTGTCATGGTTCCCAACCTCTTTTGTATTATAACTAAGACTAAGACGGACGCCGCGAAAAAAATAAACAGCCTGAGTTTTCCGTCCATGGTTATTCTACACCTTTCGACCATACTTGTCAATATTTCTCTCGCCAAGGTGCCGGGGCTACCGGGAATTAAATCACATCCGGCCCGCGAAAACGGTCAAATTACGGACGCGGTTGCGTTGCGGTAAAATGAACCACGGACGCACAGTGTGCGTCCCTACAGGGATACGCCGTAGGGGCGGCCATTGGCCGTCCGTGTTGCCCCGCCGGCGGGCATGGTGGCAATATAAACCACGGACGCGCAATGCGCGCCCATACGCCTGTTGATTACACGCAAACCCCGTAGGGACGCACAGTGTGCGTCCGCGTTATCCCACGCCGGCGGGCATAGTAACAGGCCGGTTTGACTTTTGCATAATTTTATGGAAGAATATAAGCGTCAAAGAGAGGTAATTCTCCCAGGCGGTAACTTAAGTTACCCGCATAAACACATAACGAGGTGGCTGTAATGCGACGTATACTTTCGCTCGCGCTGACGCTTGTCTTGTTCGCGGCTGTTCAAACGCCTTACGCGAGGGCCGAGACGGATTGGAGCGCCTATAATGTCAGCGGGGATTTTGTATATAACATCGCTTCCGACGGGGTTAAGGACTACGCGGGAATTATCAGATACACGGGCGGCGCGTCTCATTTGACAATTCCAAGCGTTCTTGACGGAAAACAAGTGATTAGCATAACTGGCGAGGCGTTTATGGGCTGTGAGGCGTTAGTCAGCGTGAGCAT
This sequence comes from Oscillospiraceae bacterium, assembly GCA_009777435.1. Classification (GTDB taxonomy): domain Bacteria; phylum Bacillota; class Clostridia; order Oscillospirales; family UBA929; genus WRMG01. The sequence goes on from WRLW01000004.1 coordinate 17,223, forward strand.
ACCCGACGGCGTGACAAATATCGACTATCGGGCGTTTTGCGGCTGTACGCTGCTGGAGGAGGTCAACATCCCCGACAGCGTGCAATTTCTCAGCAGCGGCGTGTTCTGCGATACGGCGCTCTATAACAGCCAACCGGACGGCCTGTTTTATCACGAAAACTGGCTCTGCGGGACAAAGGGCGAAGCGCCGTCGGGTCAGATTACGGTCAAGGAGGGCACTGTGGGAATTGCTGCCGTCGCGCTTGGGTATTGTCCTGAGCTGACCGCCGTAACAATTCCCGACGGCGTGAAGTCTATTGGCGATTTAGCGTTTATGGATTGTGACTCCCTGTCGGTAATACACATTGGATATGGATTGCAATACACAGGCCGGAGCGCGTTTTTTGGGCTGCCTGATTCAGCGCTTATTTACGTCCCTGACAATCATACAAGGGCTCTTATTTTCAGGCATGGTGAACAGTTTGCGGGAATTCCGCCTTCGAGGGTAATACCTATCTCCGATAAGCCCTCCGGCTGGGCGGAAGCGGAGGTGAACCGCGCCATCCAAGAGGGGCTTGTTCCGGCGCGGCTTTGCTTTGGCTACGCCGCCGTCATAACCCGCGCCGAATTCTGCGCGCTCGCCGTGGGGCTGTACGAGCGCATAAGCGGCAAGTCCATAGAGGAGCGCGGCGGCTTTGACGACACGGACGATATCAACGTGCAAAAGTTGGCGGGGCTTGGCATAATCCGCGGCGACGGAGACGGCAAATTCGACCCGAACGGCGGATTCAATCGCGAGATGGCCATAACCCTGATGTACAACATGATGGTGCGGCTCGGCTATGAGTTCGAGGACGCCGAGCCTGACTTCGCCGACGCGGAAAGTATTTCGCCGTGGGCGCGGCAGGCCGCGGGCGCTTTGCAAAAAGCGGGCATTGTTCAGGGCGGCGGCGATGGAAGCTTCAATCCCCAAGAGGATTTCACCCGCGAGATGGGCATTGTTACCATGCTGCGGCTTTATGATTGGATAACCGCGCCCGCCGCTATCAGTATTCGCGTCTTTACATACAGCACGGATTTGACGGAGCTTAACCTTTTTGACTTGGGCGACCTTTCAAACGCCGATATTGAGCCTTTGAAATACATGACCAAGCTTACCATGCTGGAGCTGTCTCCCCGAACGGGAGGCTTTAATGAAAACAGGTTCAGCGACATAAGCCCGCTGGCGGGGCTGACCGAGCTGACGGCGCTGGGCCTGAGCTATAACAATGTGAGCGACCTTAGCCCGATAGAAGGGCTGACAAACCTCACCTCGCTGGGATTGACCGGGAATAAAATAAGCGACATAAGCCCGCTGGCGGGGCTGACCAAGCTGACGGTTCTGAGCTTGGACGACAACGGCATAAGCGACATAAGCCCGCTGGCGAATTTGACCGAGCTGACATGGCTGCGTTTGTCAGGGAATCAGATAAGCGATGCCGGCGCGTTAAAAGGTCTGACCAAGCTGAGAGAGATACAGCTATACGGCAATCCTGTCAGCGAGGAGCAAATAACGCAGCTGCAAGCCGCGCTGCCGGAGTGTGATATTATCACCCAACAGCCGTAACGCGCGGTGGGCTATAATCGTTTGACCACTTGAAGCCAGCTTACCTTCTAACCCGTAAATCTGGTGAAATACCTATCTTCCTCTTCGATTTTCTTTAGTTCAGCGCGGCTTAGCCACTCTCACAGCATAGTCCCTCTATTCAAGTCTGATTATGATGCAATGGCAGGGTGAAGAAAGTCGCACTACACGTACTACACGCACTACACGTACTACACGCACTACACGTACTTGCCGTACTTGCCGTACTCGATGTATTGTCCGTACTATTGACATGTGACTTTGTATAGGGTATTATGTCAACTATCAATGGTACGAAACGCATTGTGGCAACGAGGATCATCTGAGAGGAGTAGCTCGATGGAAAGCGGCTCATATGGAAATGTAAGGGATCTAGCCAAGTCGATCGCTCATAGAATGGACTGTACGGCTTCGGGAGAACCGCTTGCCGAAGGTGAGTCCATACCAACTTGGGCTGAGACGGAACATGAGATCGGCAGGCTGATGGATAACCTGATGCACCGAAAGATGGTCATGACGGTGAACGGCACATCCTCCACCTTCATAAAGGTGATGGGTGTGCGGCGGTTTACAAAGTTCAAGAAGATTCTGATGAAACACAAGCCGGGGTATTATGATAACTTATAGGTTGCCTTTCATAGGTTATTGTCAACCGATAAACACGGATAAACACTGAAACCGGAACTTTTTTAGTTGATTTGTGGTTGAACGCAGGTGTACAATAGCAACCAGACTTTTATTTTTGGAGGCTTTCCGATGAGCGTGCGAAACTCCGATAAGCTTCAGGTACACACCGATATGATCCTTAGCGAGATCCTTCAAGAGAATCCCGATACGGTGGTAATTCCAATTACCAAAAGGGGTTTTTGTCTCTATGCGGCTTGGGAACAAAGGCAGGGAAAGGAGCATAAAAGCGGCGCGATTGTTCACAGCGATCTGTGGCTGAGAACCGCCGAGTCTAAGGCTTTTTTTGCTGATGTGATAAAAGTGGGAAAACATGCAACGGTGATTTTGTTCGATGATGTCGTACGCTACGGCAGAAATATCACTAAGCAGATTAAAGAGATCCAAGAGCTTGACAAGAAAGCCAATATCAAGATCTATGCGGTATTAAAGCATTAGGCGATGAAAAAGAACGTACAAAAGGCGCAAAAACACACCCATTCAGAGTTGGATAAAATCGCGAATGATTTATTGAAGTCTTTCTACCATAGCGCCGTGCCATATGCCGGATTTGCTCCTATTACCGAGGTCAAGCTTTTGGAACAAACGCAAGCCGATAATATAATTGGTCAACTGTGTAACGCCGGATTTGTCGAAAAGACGACGTATATCGAGGCCTCCGGAAATACCCGCCGCTTCACCCTTCCCGTTTCAAAAGAACGGATTGCGGAGATCTTCGGCGAGTCGTTCGGAAAGGTGGTTCAGTTTGCCTACATAGACGCATTTTTCTATGCCGTGGGCTTGACTGGCCGCGAAAGGCTGCGCCTGATTCCGACGGTGTGTATGAACCCGATGGAGGCGGAGCAGATTTCTGCCGCCTTATCTATGCTATTGGGGGACGGATCGGCTGATCAGGAAGATCCTTACATACAAGCAAGCCTTTTGAACTACCTATTGGCTTCTATCCTGCTCAGCAAGGCGCTGCCGTTCGAGCCCGAGGCAATTGATCATAAATATGATATTGAGCATATTGGTAAAGCATGGGCGGCACGTCTGCCGGAAATCGTAAGCACGCTGACGGAAAAGAGTCTTTGCGATATGGCTTTTGATGTGCGGCTTGCCGAGTGGCCAGAAGAGGAAGAGACAATCAAGTATTACAATACCGGAGAGTTGGGCAAAACAATGTCCGCCGACAGTATGCGTGATCAATATAATCTTGCGGAGCGAAAGCGGAATAAGGCTTCACCTATCCGCCGTCTTTTGCGGCTGAATTCAGATTCGTCTGATTATGATTCACAGGTTCTTGAGGTGTCGGGCATTCTTGCTTCGGGGGTCGGGGTAGGGCTGATTCGTGTGCGACGAGATGACCCCGAACTGTATGCTCCCTCGGCGACGGCGGGAGAGATGGCGTATGCCGCGGACTGGGAGCTTCGACCGCTGTTTCAACGTTTTTACGAAGAGCATGTCGGCACATTCCTTGTGAATTACTGGAGGAAACGCGGAAAATTATACCGCAATTTTGCCAAGAAAGTAAATCAATCCAACGATCCGGCAGGAAAGCTTTTCAAGGAACGGGTAAAGGAAGCTCTGGAATGCAGCGGTGAGAAGTTCAAAAAACATAATGTTCAGATGATTGACATTAAAATGGCCACACTGCTCGGCACAACAGGATTCGTTTCTCTCTCTGAGGTACAACCCGAAGCCGTGCCTGCTATAACGATAGGAACGGCGGAGGTGGCGGGTGTTGGGAAATAAGATAGAGGTCGAAAATACAATCAAGCAAATCAAAAGCGCGATTGGAATTCTGCCATTCAAATTGAGAATTCCTGCGTTATATAATACGTCATACAAAACGGAATACAAGCTGTGCGGAGGGTATAAGGATGATGGCCTTTGCAAGGCATATGCTCCTGATTGCCGTATCGGAAGACTTGGCCTAAGACCGTGCGACGACCTCGACTGCGTCCCATTTCATATTTGGATTCCGGATCTTATCTTCGGCGTTTTGTATCCTGATAAGCGGGACGCCGATAGCCGATAATTTATTCTGCTTTCTTCCAAAAGTAAGCAAATTTAAATGGTACAAGTCTTTCGAAAAAAAGGACAACCTCTATCTTCGTTCTGAGACTGAGAACATTGATTTGGAACAAAAAATTACAGACCGCATCACGGAATACTTGATATCTTTAGTAGATTACCGAGAGAAGAAGGTTAAGAAATGGAAATTTCCTGGGACTGCCGATCTATACGCGACGTTGCTGTTCCTTCTGACAGAAGATGAGGGAGAAGTCCCGTTTTTGGAAGCGGCGAAGAAATTTTGTACGACACTATCCGAAAAGGAAATTGGAGACATTATACAATCTCGTACATGGACAATACGTGTAGACACCCGAAGAGCGACGGAAATTCAAAACAAAATTCTCAGGGACGCAGTGCCGTCTAAAATGATTTTAGAATTTTTAGAATATTGCACAAAAAAAGGCGGACTGGTTGGGGAACATAGACTACTTAAGAAGTCGTTTGAGAAGGAAGCGAATAAATATAAAAAATTCCTGCGCAAGCGATTTAAAAAGCTCTGTAAGGCGTTTGACCGTATCCCGACGACATTCGGAGAAAACGAAGAAGCGAGCGAAGAATTGAAAGCAAACAAAGACGCGTTCGACCTTTGGAGGTGGCAATGGAAAACAGGTTCGGCAAGCAGTCCATGAGATGTCGCGGGCGATCAACATAGATCTTCTTCAAAACCCGCGCATTAGATTCTGTAAGCATTTAACAAACAGCGAGTGTTCTTACAGGACTTGAGGTTTGAAAACCCAGTGATACCAATAGACAAAGCCGCCGAATCGATATGATTCGACGGCTTTTCGTTTGGTTGCGGGGAAGGGATTTGAACCCTTGACCTTCGGGTTATGAGTTACAATTTTACCGTTTTTTATGTTTATGTATACTACATATTGTGATTATACATTTTTGTATATGCTATATCTTGTGTGCTGTGTTTCATGCGTTCTCATGTTCCTATCGTGTAAAGGGTAAAATAAAGGGTCAAAATGCTACCATTTTGTTCCAGATTCTTTAAGTCGCTCGGCATTGGCTTGGAGATGGGGGACGTAACTTTGTCACAATTGTCACAGTTGTCACAAATCCCGTGTGACAGGGTTTTGGCCTGTGGTACCAATGGTTAGCGGGATTGTCACAGAAGTGGTTAGGTAATACTATACTAACCACTTCTGAGAGCCGCCCGACGAGGGCGGGAGACGGGGACGCGCCCGGGCTGTAGCGTTGCGATGGTAACTTTCCGACACGCGCGCGGCATGTGGACAGCCCTGCGTGGGATGGCCTGACCACAGGCCGCGCTTCCGTCGGTCGAGGGGGTATGCTGCGGCGTTTTTCTTTCTGTGAGAAATAAGATTTGTTTGCCGCTCTTATAGGGGGGCGGCGGCTGGTATCGGCAAGGAGACGAGAGACGCGCCCGGCGTTTCGCTATTTGCGCCTTGTCCTTACCCGGAGGTTTCAGCGCGAAGCGTCGCGTTGTGGGACGTGTGGCAGGGAACGAGGGCGTGACTAATTGCATAATTTACCCCGTCTTGATACGCTCCATCGAGTAACTTTTGGATTACGGCGAACAGGTTCGCCTGTTCCGGCGTTGGCGGTTCGTGCATACACTCCTCGTACACTCTATGTATGTCTACAGGATATTCCATCTTGTTAACCTCATTTCCGTCTCTTGGTTTGCGGGGCGGCTCCACGGGCGCCCCAGGGCTTCCCCCCCGGAGCCCTGCCCCCCCCCCACTCCGCAGCCCGCATGTCAACACATTTTCCCTC
>WRLW01000005.1 GCA_009777435.1 Oscillospiraceae bacterium
CCCGCCCCCGGCCTCTGGCCGGGGGCGCGGTTTATCCTTTGTCCACCCGCCAGCTTGTCAGGTTCCAGCTCCAAAGGTTATAAGCCTCACGGCGCGGCGCCGGCCCGCCGGTCACGGCGCGCGTGCGCTCAAGCGCGAAATATGTATCGGGCGACAGGCGGCTCAAATACTCCGTGTCGATCATCCTCGTATCGTCCGACAGGTGCAGATTTACATTATAACGGGCTATCAGCGCGTCCATGTTACACAGGTTGAGCGCCAGATACAGCGCCAGCGTGACACACGCCATTGCCGGAAACGCCTTGAACTCCGGCTTTATTGTTTTTAAGCCCGTCAGCAGTATACAGACCAGCATAACTAACTCGCCCCACAGGACAAGGAACCGCAGAACCGTCAGGCCGTATATATCGACGTACATGAACATGCGGTATACAGCCGACGCGAGTATCACCAGCGTGAACGCCAGCAAAACGCCGCACAGCGCGCGGATCGTCCGCTGAAACCCGCCGTCCGCGCGGCTCTTGGTAAACGTGACCGCGCCGAGCGCGAGGCATAGATTCAAAAACGTCACAAAGGCCAGCTCGAAGAAGCCGCCGCGCGCGTATTCGGCATACGTCATGTCGGACGGCAGCGCGCGGCTGAACAGATAAGCGAACTGCACATAAACAAACGCGGTATATATAACGCACATCACCCCGAGCAGCGAGGCGGCTATCACGCCGTCGCTTTTGCCCGGCGAACGCTCATGCGCGAGCGGCACGTTTTTCAGCTCGCGCCCGCGTTTAAGGCCGTAGGGCAGACTGTAAAACAGCGCCGCGGCCGGAACGGCCCAGAACAGGCGCTCCAGCGCAAGCTCGACGGCCGGTGAGAAAAACATCAAACCCTTTACCATCGAGCCGAACTGGCTGTCGGCGCTGCTCAGAAGCGCCAGCACCACGCCCGCCGCCGGCAGCGACAGCGCCAGGCCAAGCGCCGCCTTCCAAAAGATTTTGTTTCTTATCCTTGAGCCTATGGCCCTGAAAAACTTATCCGCGTTTACGAATAGCAGCCCGATCATGTAAAACGGCGCGGCTATAAGCACCCTCGGGCGCCTCCACGACAGCGCCGCGCCGCCCATGCCGCGCGACAGTCCCGCGCCCGCGCCCATAAGCATGGCTATCGCCATCAGATTGGGCAAATACAGCGAGCGGTTGGCGTTCAGTACAAGCGACAGCGCCAGCGTCAGCGCGGCGGCCATAGCCGCCATGCCGGCGCGCCCAAATTCGGCGCGCCCTTTGCCCTGATACCATATAAACAGCGCCGCCCAGCACAGGCATATCAAAAACACGCCCAGCCTCGGCGCGGCGGGCTGCGAGAACATCACAGCCAGCATAAACCCCAAGGCGTATGCCGCGGACGCCATAGTAAAATCACGATCCATAGCTTATTCCGTCCTTTCCGGGGGCCTCCCGGTATTCCAATATGTCCGAGGGCTGGCACTCCAGCGCGCGGCACAGCGCCTCAAGCGTTGAAAAGCGAACGGCGCGCGCGTGGTTGTTCTTCAAAACGGACAGGTTGGCCGGCGTCACGTCTATCTTCGCGGCCAGCTCGGATAATCCGATCTTGCGCTTGGCCATAATAACGTCAAGGTTAACTATTATCATGGCTATATCACCAGATCGTTGTCGCGCTTCATGCCCGCCGCCGCGCTGAACAGTCCCGCCACCACCAGACCCAGCAGCCCGGCCACGGCCGCCGCCGCTATGAACAGCGTATTATACTCAAGCAATACCATACCAAGCGGTTTCCCGTCATAGAGATGTATCAGCATCCTTATAAACGCCGCGGCCGAAACCACAAAGCATGAGTATGAGGCGCGCCGGGCGCAGCGCGCGTTGCTCTCCGCGAACGCTATCCCGCGCGACAGGTTGCCCAAAACGGTCTTGCCCTGCCAAATGACAAACGCGGCGCAGGCGCCGCACAGCCCAAGAAAGGCGGCCGTCGGCGGGTAGACGTACAACCCTCCCAGAAGGCGCGACGCGGCAAGCGGCAAACACGCTATGGCCGCCAGACACGCCCCGAACGCGAACCAGAAAAAGATGTGCAGCGCCTTTATCAGCTTCATATCGCTCACTCCCCTTTTAACCGCAGTATAAACCATGCCGTCATGATTGTCAATAACAATTTATCGTTTATCGATATTTTTTTGCCGTTAATGGCAACATGACATAATCCGGTTGACACTCCGGCTCGATTGTGCAATAATATTATGGTATATTGCCGTTTTTTCGGATAAGGTGAAGTTATTATGCGCGTCGCACCTGCTGTTTTTATAAAGCGATATGTGGCGCCGCTGTTCTGCGCGGCGGCCTTTTGGACGATTGCCGCCTGCGGCCCGTGGTCTAACGCGGGCGTCAGGCAGGTCGTGGTCATGGAGGCGGGCGGCGCCGTACCCGAGGCGGCGGCTTTTGCCGTCAAGCCTGACGACGCCGGCAGGGCGTTTTACGCCTCGGATGTCTCGTCGGTTGACATCCACACCTTGGGCGACAGGCCGGTGTCTATAAATATCGGCGAGAAAAAGCACGAGGCCGTGCTGCGCGTGGCCGACACCACCCCGCCGTCGGGCAGGCCGCGTGAGGTCACGGTGGTTTCGGGCAGCCCGCAAGCGCCCGACGCCGCCGCGTTTGTCACGGATATAACGGACGTCACCGCCGTGCGCGTATACTACAAAAGGCAGCCCGACTTCAAAAAGCCCGGCGCGCGCGACGTGACCGTGACGCTCGAGGACGAGGGCGGCAACAAAACCGACCTTACGGCGCGCCTGAACGTGGTGGGCGCGAAGCCTTTGGTACAAGTGGAGGCGGGCGAGTCCGAGAGCCTTGACCCGCAGCTGTTCATCGACGCCCCCGCGTCGGCGGCCGATTATATGACCGTCGAGCTTATAAGCGGCGGCGCCCCGGCCCAGCTTAGAACGCCCGGGGAGTATGATATTTTAATAAGCGCGGACGGCGTTGAGCTGTCCTCAAAGCTGGCCGTGACGGACACCACGCCGCCGTCGGCGACGGCTGTGGATCGCGCGGCCACGCCCGGCGCGGCGCTTGAACCGCTGGATTTCACGGCCGATTTATATGATATCTCGCCTGTGACGGCGAGGTTCGCGAAGGCTCCTGATTTTACCGCGTTGGGCGAACGCGAGGTGGTAATAATAATAGAGGACGCGTTTGGCAACAAGACCGAGCTGACGGCCGTGTTAGCCGTCAGGGAGAGCATAATCCCGCCGGTCATAAGCGGCGCTTCCGATATAACCATATTCGCGGGCGACAACGTATCGTATAAAAAAGGCGTTTCGGCAAAAGACTCAAAGGGCGCCGCCGTAACGGTCGAGGTGGACGCCGAGGCGGCGGATCTGAGAACGTCCGGCTCATATCCGGTAATCTACAGCGCCGTTGACTCACACGGCAACAAGGCCGTCGAAACAGTTACCCTGACCGTGCTTGATATAGACGAGCAGTCGGTCAATAAAATGGCCGACGATATCCTCAAGGATATAATTAAGGACGATATGAACCTTGAGCAGAAGGCGCGCGCCATATTCAACTGGGTAATCACAAACGTCTATTATGTCTCGACCGGCGACAAGGACAGCGTTGTTAAGCTCGCCTACCACGGGTTCCGGGCGCGCCAGGGCGACTGCTTCACGTTTTACGCCGTGTCCGAGGTAATGCTTACGCGCGTCGGCATCGACAACATGATGATCGAGCGCGTCGGCGGGCGCACAGGTCACTACTGGAACCTGATAAACATCGGCACGGGCTGGTATCATTTCGACACCACGCCTTTCAAGATGCCGTTTTACACCTTCATGTTCACTGAATCCGAGGCCGAGAAATACACCCGGCTGCGCACAGATGTCAAAAACTGCTATGTGTATGACAAATCGCTGTATCCCGAGGTCGTGTACGGCGACGGCGAGCCATGAAGAGGCTGGGCGTCATAGGCGGCATGGGGCCGGCGTCCACTGCGTATTTCTACGAGCTGCTGACGCGCTTCGCCGGCGCGGACACCGATCAGGGCCATCCTGAAACGCTGATAATCAGCCGCCCGTCCATACCCGACAGAACGGCCTTTTTGACCGGCCGCGGCGCCGACCCCGCGCCGCACATCATCAAAGCCGGGCGCGAGCTGGCCGGCATGGGCGCCGAGCTGATCGCCATACCGTGTGTCACGGCCCATTGCTTCTATGACAGGCTGGCGGCGGGCATAAGCGTCCCGGTCATTGATATGGTGCGCCAGACCGCGCTGCGGCTGAAGGATATGGGCGTCAAAACAGCCGGTATTATGGCCACCGAGGGAACCATACGGTGCGGGGTGTTCAGCGGCGGGCTGAACGCGCTGGGCATCAGAGCGGTCACGCCGCCGCCCGGCGTGCAGGAGCGCGTCACAAGCCTAATCTACAACTGCGTCAAGGCGGGCAGGCCGCCCGACATGGACGCCTTTGAGGCGGCGGCCGGATGGCTGGCGGCCAACGGCTCCGAGACCGTCGTGCTGGCCTGCACGGAGCTGTCGCTCATCATGCGCGCATCCGCCGCGCCGCGCGGCCGCTTCGTGGACGCGCTTGAGTGCCTCGCGGTATGCTCGCTTAAACTGTGCGGCGCGGCTGTAACCGAACCGGAGGCTCTCCGCAATCAGAAAGGTTAATCAATGAAGATAAACGTATTGGAATACCTCGACGAGGCGGCCGCGGCCGCGCCCGGCAAGACCGCGTTCTCCGACGGCGCGGACGGCCTGACCTTCGCGCAGCTATACGGCGCGGCGCGCTCGATAGGCACCTTCCTCGCCAAGCGGGGTCTCAGCCGCGAGCCTGTGGTGGTGTTCATGCCCAAAAGCCCGCAGACCGTCGCGGCGCTTTTCGGAGTGGTGTGCGGCGGCTGTTACTATGTGCCCTTAGACGACGAGACGCCGCGCCTGCGCGTCGAGATGATCTTTGAGAAGCTAAAGCCGCGCGCGGCCATCTGTGTCCGCGAGACGCGCGATATGATAAAAAGCCTTGGCGGCGGCTGCGCCGTATATGATTACGAGCGCGCGGCCCATACAAAGCCCGACGGCGAGCTGCTGGAGTGGATACGCGGCGGCGCGCTTGACACGGATCCGGTCTACACCGTGTTCACATCCGGCTCGACCGGCGTCCCCAAGGGCGTCGTGGCTAACCACCGCTCTGTAATCGACTACACCGAGGCCCTGTCCGGCGCGCTGGGGTTCGACGGCGAAACCGTGTTCGGCAACCAGGCGCCGCTGTATGTTGACGCGTGCCTCAAGGAGCTGTACCCGACCCTCAAGTACCGCGCCGTGACCTATCTTATACCTAAAAAACTGTTCATGTTCCCTATAAAGCTGACCGAGTATCTCAATGAACACAAAATCAACACCATATGCTGGGTGCCCGGCGCGCTGACCATGATATCCGGGCTGGGCGCGCTGGAAAAAAAGCCGCCGCTCCATCTGCGCACGGTCGCGTTCGGCGGCGAGGTATTCCCCATGAGACAGCTGAACATGTGGCGCGCGTGTTTGCCTGAGACCCGCTTTTTCAACCTCTACGGCCCTACCGAGGCTACCGGCATGTCGTGCTGCTTCGAGGTGACGCGCGACTTCGCGCACGACGAGGCGCTACCGGTCGGCAAGCCGTTCAGGAACACGGCCGTACTGCTGCTCGACGGCGACCGCCCCGTGACGGCGCCGGGCGAGACGGGTGAAATCTGCATACGCGGCGCGAGCCTGACGATGGGCTATTGGGGCGACCCCGAACGCACGGGCGCGGCCTTCACCCAGAACCCTCTGACAAGCGCCTATCCCGAGCTGATATACCGCACGGGCGACATAGGCCGCTATAATGAGCGCGGCGAGCTGATGTTCGTATCGCGCCGCGACGGCCAGATAAAACACATGGGACACCGTATCGAGCCGGGCGAGATAGAGACCGCCGCCATGCGGTTAGACGGCGTGACGGCGGCGTGCTGCGTCTATGATGAAGCGCACAGGAAAATCGTGCTTTACTACGCCGCGCCCGAGGAGCTTAAGCTGTCCGCGCTGGCCTCGCACCTGCGCGCCTGCCTGCCCGGCTATATGATACCGCACGCCATGACGCGGCTTGACGCTATGCCGCGCACGCCCAACGGCAAGCTTGACCGCGCGCTGCTGAAAAGCGGGCTGAATAATGACCACCGAACGGAGGACGCCGTAAATGGAAGAACTGCTGGGGATACTGCGAGGGTTGCGACCTGAGATAGATTTCGGGACGCACGAGGCGCTTATCGACGACGGGGTGCTTGACTCGTTTGATATCGTGTCGATCATCGCCGAGATAGCCGATGTTTTCGACGTGTCCGTGGGCGCGGAGGACATAGTACCTGAGAATTTCAATTCCGCCAGGGCGCTTTACGCGCTGGTGGAGAGACTTCTGGATTAAAAAACAGTGTTTTTTACTCCGCGTGCGGAAGGGATAGCCCATGCTCTTTACAACATACGGCTTCCTGGCTTTTATGGCCGCGCTGATACCCGCTTATTACCTGTGCCCCAAAGGGCACAGGTGGAAGCTGCTTCTGGCGGCAAGCGCGGTTTTCTACGCGTTTTCGGGCGCCGCCAATCTCATCTTCATCGCCGCGACGGCGGTTTCTTCATACGCGGCCGCGCGCGCGATGGACTCCTTACACGCGGCGCAGTCCGATTTTCTCAAAAACGGTAATTGCTCGCGCGAGGAAAAAAAGCTTTACAGGGCCGCCAATAAATCAAAGCGCCTGCGCTGGCTGGCCGCGTGTCTCACGCTCAATTTCGGCGCGCTGGCCGTGTTGAAATACGCCGACTTCGCCTTCTCAGGCTTCAACTCGCTGTTCAGGCCAAGCACAGAATTCGCGGGCTTTGGCTTTCTTCTGCCGTTCGGCATATCGTTTTACACTTTCCAGACCATGGGATACGTCATCGACGTGTACAGGGGCAAATACGCGGCCGAGCGCAGCCCGTTTAAGCTCGCGCTGTTCACGTCGTTCTTCCCGCAGCTCATACAAGGCCCCATAAGCCGCTTCGACGACCTCAAAAAAACGCTTTACAACCAGAACGCGTTCGACGCCAAAAACCTGTCATACGGGCTTCAGCGCGTGCTGTTCGGCTTATTCAAAAAGCTTGTCATAGCCGACCGCCTGCTGATCGCCATCAGAACGGTCACGGCCGACCCGGAGACATACGGCGGCCTTTACGCGCTCATGGGCGTCACGCTCTACGCCGCGGCGCTCTACGCCGACTTCACGGGCGGTATAGACATAGCCATCGGAGCCGCTGAAACACTTGGAATTCGCATAAGTGAGAATTTCAACAGCCCCTTTTACTCGAAGTCGATAACCGAATACTGGCGGCGCTGGCATATAACGCTCGGCGCGTGGTTCCGCGACTACATGTTCTACCCGATCTCGGTGTGCGGCCCGATGCTAAAGCTGACCAGAAAGGCGCGCGCGTCGATAGGCGACGGCTTCGGGCGGCGCGTCACGGTGTACATCGCGACCATGGCGGTGTGGTTCACCACCGGCCTGTGGCACGGCGCGAGGCTGAACTTTATATTGTGGGGCGTTATAAACGGCGCGGTCATCATCGCTTCGCAGGAGTGCGAGCCGCTTTACGCGCGCTTCCACGGCAGGTTTAAGCTCAAAGACACGCCCGTCTACGGCGCTTTCGAGGTCGTCCGCACATTCTGCTTAATGAGCTTTATACGCTCTCTGGACATCTACGCGGACGCCGGCACGACCTTCCGCGCGCTCGGCTCCATCTTCACCCGGTTCATACCCGAGGGCTTCACCATAAGCGGGCTGACCGCTCTTGGGCTGTCCGCGGCGGATTACGCCGTCGCGGCGGCGGCCATAGCCCTGCTGATAGTCCTTGGCCGCGCGCGCGCGCGCGGCGGTATCCGGGATATACTTGCCCGCCATGCCGCGCTCAGGTACGCGGCCGTCCTGGCGATGGCCCTGTGCGTAATCATTTTCGGCATCTACGGCGCGGGCTACGACGCGAAGCAGTTTATCTACGGCCAATTCTGAGGTGTTGACGCTTGAAAAAAACCATCCGCATCGCGGTATACTCCGTGCTGACGCTGGGCGCGCTGCTGGCCGTCCAGCGGCTGCTGACGCCGAAATATATGGAAAGCCTGCGGGAAGGCGCGCTTGTCGGGGAATACTACGGCGAGGACAAGTCCCACGAGGTGATTTTTGTCGGCGACTGCGAGTTATACTCTAATATCTCGCCCATGACCCTGTGGACGGAATACGGCGTTACGTCGTATATACGCGGCAGCGCGCAGCAGTTGATCTGGCAGTCCTACTACCTGCTGGAGGAGACCCTGAAATACGAAAAGCCCAAGGTGGCCGTGTTCAGCGTGCTCGCCATGAAATACGACAAGCCGCAGAGCGAGGCTTATAACCGCCTGACGCTCGACGGCATGAGGCTCTCAGCCTCCAAGCTCGGCTCGGTGTCGGCGTCGGCGACCGCCGGCGAGGATCTCATATCCTATATATTCCCGCTGCTGCGTTACCACGACCGCTGGCGCGAGATAGGCGCGGACGACCTGAAATATTTTTTCACCTCCAAAAAGGTGTCGCACAACGGGTTTATCATGCGCTGCGACATCAAGCCCGTGGGCGTGGTGCCGTCCGGCCTGCCGTTAGCGTCGTATGACTTCGGGGATAACAGCCGTGAATGGCTGGACAGGATATCCGAACTGTGCGCCGATAACGGCGTAGAGCTTATGCTGATAAAAGCGCCGAGCCTGAATCCGCACTGGTATGACCAGTGGGACGCCCAGATCCGCGAGTTCGCGGACGACCGCGGCCATGTCTATATCAACACGCTTGAGCATCTCGGCGAGATCGGGCTTGACTTCGATACCGACACCCACAACGCCGGTTCGCATTTGAACCTCTACGGGGCCGAAAAGCTGTCGTCGTGGATAGGGGGCGAGATGCTTAGGTATTACGGTCTCACGGACAACCGCGCCGACGCGCGCCTGAGCGCGCTTTGGGGCCAAAAAAAGGCGGCGTATGACCTTATGCGCGCCGCGCAGATATCCGAGATAGCGGAATACGGCGAGATCAGGAGCTTTTTGATAGATTAAAAAATAGGCCCTTCCCGGCGCGGGAGGGCGGGACACGAAGGGATTGTGACACATGAAAAAACTGATACCGTTACTGCTTCTGGCGCTTTTGACGGCCTGCGGCGGGGACGCGCGGCCCGGCGGCGCCTCAACGCCGGCGCCCGGCGTTGAGACGCCTTACCCTTTTATATACAAGGGGCATACCATAGCCGTCGGGCAGAAGGCCGCGCCCTCCATAGAGGCGCTGGGCGAGCCGCGTGATTTGTTTGAGTCTCCGAGCTGCGCGTTTGACGGCGTTGACCGCATATACTACTACAGCGGCTTTGAGCTGTACACCTGGCCCGAGGGCGATGAGGACTATATCGCGTCACTCAGCCTGACCGACGACAGCGTATCGACTTCAAGCGGCGTGTGTCTGGGCATGACGCTCGAGGATGTTATAAGCGCCTATGGCGAGGATTACGAAAACGCGCAGGGCATGTATATCTACAGGACGGGCAAGGCGTCCCTGTCATTTTTGGTAGCGGACGGCGAGGTCGCGGCCATAATGTACGGCTATGACAATATTGGCTGAAATTCTATTTGCAAAACATCTTGCGATAATGTATAATAAGGCGCAAGACGGCCCGACGGTTTCGCGAAAGGATGCGCGCTCATATGGATATAGGCTTCAAGTCGGCCATATGTACAAGCTGCGGCACCGAACTCATGCTCGATCCCGCAAAGAGGGCTTGTTTCTGCTCCAACTGCGGCGGCAAGATAAATGTGCCAGAAGCTATAAATAAATTTTCGACGCTGTTCCCCGAACGTTCACGGCAGGAGGCTGCGCGGGCCGCCGCCGCCGTAAGCGCCGGCGGGGAGCAGAACGCCGGAGCGCCCGGAGAGGGCCAGACCGGCGCGCCCGCGCCCGCGGAAGCGCCGCCGGAGGAAGGCTCCCTCGAAAAGATGTACGCGGACGCCAAGGCGCATCTGTCCGCGCGCGAATATATCAAGGCCTCGGATATCTACAACAAAATATTAGTCGAGACCGGGCCGCAGGAGCATCAGGCTCACTGGGGCCTGTTCATGGTGGACGAGCGCAACTTCAACTCGGAGGAAAAGCTGCTGCAATGCTTTTCATGCTTCCCGTTCCGCCAAGGCTCCGAGCAGATAAAGCAGGATATACTGAACAACGCCAATCTGGCGCGCGCTTATGACGCCGCGCCGCACGACGCGCGCGCGGCCTACAGCCTCGACGCCCAAAAGCACGCCGAAAATATATGGACTCTCTACAGAGAGGGCTGCGAGAACCTTATCCAAATCTCCGAGAGGCGTTTCGCGCCGCTGTGCAATTGCTATGAAACCGTCGGCATCACGGCCGCCGCGTCGCGTATCGGGTTCCCCGCCGGCGTCAGCATACGCTTCATGGGCGAAAACAAGCTTTACCTGCGCTTCGCGGTCAATAAACTAAACGTCCTGCATCTCGACGCTTATGATATCGCGGCGCAGCCCTCAAGCTCGCATACCGTGTGGCATTACAGGCACATTCTGCTCAACCCCGAAACCGGCAGGCTGTTATGGTCTGAGTTTCGCGTATTCAGAAACGTCGGCGACCCGGACATGATAACCGGGGAGCTTGATCCGTTCCACAAGGAGAGCTACTTCCTGCTGGGCATCTGGGAAGGTAAAATTATAGTCAGGACAGGCAGCAAGGTTTATTTCCTGCGCGCCGTCGTCCCGTCCGACGCCGTTGCCGGAGTCTTTGACCGCTGCTATCAGCTTCCCTGCGTGCCCATCGTTGAGGATCCCAACTCCTACAGCACAGGCCACAAGACCAGCGAATTCTACCGCGTCCAGCCCATCATCGCGGTATACGAGACCTCGCGCAAGTCGCGGTGGATACGCAAAAGCGTTATCGGCTGCTTTATAGCCACAGCCGTCTACGGGGACTACGACGCGCCCCAGGTGCGCTCGCTGCGCCGCTTCCGCGACCGGGAGCTGGCGCGCACCGCGCCCGGCAGATGCTTTATAGCGCTGTATTACCGCGCCGGCCCGTACATAGCCCGTATGCTCAGCCCGGGCCGCGACGGACGCCCGAACCGCGCGGGGCGCCGCGTCCGCGCCGCTTTAGACCGCTTCGTGGCCTATATAGACAAAAAATAACTTACCCTATGGTGTGAACCTGACGGCCGCCGGCGCTTACCAGAAAACTCTGGGCGTCGGCGGCCTGATGCTCGGCCACGGTCGCCAGCATGATTATCTCGCGGCTGAGGACATCGCCGTAAGCGTTTGACGCGTAGGAGCCGCCCAGCGCGACGCCCAGCACCCCGCCGAAGGCTACGGCGGGTACGCCTATGGGGTAATGCTCCGAGGTGTAGTTCGACGGCTGCGCCGCGTAACCGACGGCCGCGCCGGACGTCCCGGATGTACCGGACGTTCCGGGCGCGCCGTATACCGGCTTGACACGGTACGCCTCGACCGTGACGCCGGCGCGCCTTATATCGGCCAGCGCGAGGTCGGCTGTATCAACGTCGTCAAAAATGGCTGAAATCACCGCGGACATTGATTGATCATTCCTTCCGAGCGTACTCCGGCGCGGCCGCGCTTACCAATCGCCGCCGTCTAAGGGCCGGGGTAATATTGTGCGCAGTTTCTGCCGGAATAATACCGCCCCCTCTCACGGAGGGGGCGGTATTATTCCGGCGGCTCTCAGCAGCCGCAGACCATCCGCACCGCGTCCACAGCATATGTCAGCTCGTCGGCGAAGTTATCGCATTTATGGTATGTCAAAGACTCGCAAAGGCGGCGCGGCAGTCCGGCCGCCGCGGCAATGCGCGCGGCCGGGGCCTCGAAGCTGCGGCGCAGCGTTTGGGGATTGCGCTTCAGGAAGCGCGACATGTCGCGCTCATAGCGCATATGCCGCCTCATGTTTTCCGTGTAATGCGGCTGATGCGCGGCGCATGAGTAGTCCGCGGCGTAGTGCGACAGCACGCCCATCAAAAACGAGTCCACGGCCCTGATGCGCGCGCCTGAAAACCGCCCGCGGCGGCGGCGCGACAGTATATGATACAGCCGGTCAAACAGCTTTTGGGATTTATCTATGCTGTGCCCGGGGAAATGCGGTAAAAAATCCGGGAACACACAGCCCAGCAGGAATACCTTGCGCCACAGCCGCGTGTTTTTTTCGCGCAGCTCGCCCGCCACAGTCCTGCCTATTCTCATGTGGACATCAAATACCATGCCACCCCTCCTCCGTATACGGCCGCCCCGGCCGGCATGAGCCGTCCCGCGCGGCACACCCCATAATACTACACGGGCCGCCATTTTGCCACCCAAACATTTTGCCAATATTGGGAATCTTTATTCAGCCATATGACCGCGCTTAAAAGCGTGAGCGGCTTATTATCAGGGGACGCCGCATATATTATAAATGCCGATCTGTTTTTTTTGGGGGGCTGAGTATGGAAACATTGCGCATAGGCTCGGCGGGGCCTTGGGTGGAGCTGTTTCAGAGCGTGCTGGCAAAGACCGGCCGCGCCGTGGCCGTTGACGGCGTGTTCGGGCCGCTTACGCGCGACGCCGCCGCCGACCTTCAGCGCGCCTCGGGGCTGACGCCCGACGGCGTGGCGGGCGCCGGTACATGGCGCGCCCTTCGGCCGCTGACACACGGCTATGATTTATACACCATAGCGCCGGGCGACACGCTGTACAGCGTCGCGAACCGTTACTCGGCCGGCTTCGCCCGCATAGCGGCCGCCAATCCGGGGGTTAACCCCTATAATCTTCAGGTCGGCCAGAGGATAGTCGTGCCGCTCGGGGCGGTCGTGCCCACCGGCATAAGCTACTCGTCGGGCATAATGCGCATGAACATAGACGCGCTGAAAACCGTATATCCCTTTATCGAAACCGGGAGCGCCGGCAGCAGCGCGCTGTGCGCCGGCATACCGTATATGAGGATAGGCACAGGCCCCGTGAATGTTTTTTACAACGCGTCCTTCCACGCCAACGAATGGATCACCTCGCCGCTGCTGATGAAATTCGCCGAGAACTACGCGCGCGCCTATGCCGTCGGCGCCGACATATACGGCTATCCCGCGCGCGAGCTTTACCGGGGCGTATCCATATACATAGCGCCTATGGTAAACCCCGACGGCGTTGATTTAGTGACCGGCGCCTTCCGTCCGGGGCACGAGGCGTATGAGGCCGCGCGCGAGATAGCGCTGGGCTTTCCGGGCATACCGTTCCCAAACGGCTGGAAGGCCAACATCGAGGGCATAGACCTCAACCTGCAGTTCCCGGCAAACTGGGATGCCGCGCGCGAAATAAAATTCTCTCAGGGCTTCGACCGCCCCGCGCCAAGGGATTACGTCGGCCCCGCGCCGCTGTTTGCCCCGGAGTCCGAGGCCATGTATAAGTTCGCGCTCAAACACGACTTCCGGCTGCTGCTCTGCTATCACACGCAGGGCATGGTCATCTACTGGCAGTATTTGAACTACATGCCGCCCGGCGCGCTGTACATAGGCGAGCTGTTCGCCGCCTCCAGCGGCTACACCCTCGAGCGGACGCCCTACACGTCGGGCTTTGCCGGCTATAAGGACTGGTTTATACAGGAGTACAACAGGCCGGGCTATACCGTCGAGGCGGGCTACGGGGTAAGCCCGCTGCCCATATCGCAGTTTGGCGAGATATACGCGGACAACGAGGGCATACTCGTGCTGGGCGCCGCGACACAGCTCGAGGATTAACCCCATTTTTAACGGCGCGCGCCGCCGGCCCTCTGCATAAATGGCCCTATAATAGGAAAGAATGGAAATATTGACGCCGCGCCGGCGGTACAATACGTTTTATTCGGGGGGCGCTTAATGGTTAAGGGTGTTTCAAAACGCGTTGTCGTGGTACGTTTCCCGGACACGCGAGTGTTCGACCAGGCTATATTTTTCGTGCGAGACAACGCGCGCCCGCATACGGGGATAGGCGGGCGGCCGGGTGTTACCGCAAAGCAGATCGTCGCCGAGGCGTGTCAGGTGGCCGACAGCTATGTGCGCCGCGGCAAACGCCGTCCGCGCCTGACGCCGGCGCTGTACGCCCTGTCGGGCGCGGCGCTGACGGGCGCGGCGTGGCTGCTGACCGTTTTCCTGTAAGGGCCGCGAACGGCGCGGCGGCACGGCATGGCGCGGCGGCACGCCGCGTCATGCTTCGGCGCGCGTGAATTGCACACGGCGCGCCGCGAATTGACGCCCGCGCGGTTGACAACGGGCCAAAATCTTGATAACATTATCACGATTATTCGGCCTGTCCCGTATAGCCAGGCCGCGATGTGAGAGGGGAGACTGTATAATGGCGATTATTTTAACGGACGCCGACCTGAGGACGCAAATCGCGTCTGGCGTCGCGCTGGTCGATTTCTGGGCCGCGTGGTGCGGGCCGTGCCGCATGGTGGCGCCTGTGATCGACGAGCTTGCCGCCGACTATGAGGGGCGCGCCAAGGTATGCAAGATAGACGTGGACGCGTATGGCGAGACCGCCGCGGAGTTCGGCGTAATGTCCATACCCGCGCTGATTGTATTCAAAGACGGCGCCGAGGTCGAGCGCGTCGTCGGCGCGCGCCCGAAGGCCGAGCTTGCCGCCCTGCTTGATAAACATCTTTAAGCCCGGATTTCGAGAGTAGGAGGCTCGCCGATGTACGATACTCAAAGTTTCCGTTCGTCCATACTCGGGTTCGACCGCAACGACGTCATCAATTACATCGAGACCCTGACGCGTGAGCATCAGGAGGAAATCGACGCTTTCCGGGCCGCGGCCGAGACGCTGCGCGGCGAGCGCGACGAGGCCCGCCGCAAGATAGAGGGTCAGGAAAGCCAAATCGAGCATCTCAGGGAGGACAGCGGCGCTATGGAGCGTCTGAGCCGCGAGGCCGAGGCCGGTCACGCCGCGGCCACCGAGGCCGCCGCCCGGCTGGTGAGGGCGGAGGACGCGCTGCGCCGCTCCGAGAATGAGATGATTGTCCTCAGACAGCAAAACGAGGAGCTGACCAAGCAAAACGAGGAGATAAACAAAGCCAAGCTGAAAGCGGCCGACATGGAGATAATGGCCTATAAGCGCGCGCAGGAAATCGAGGACGAGGCCCTGCGCAACGCCGAAAAGGCGCGCGCGGCGCTGAACCGCCTGATACGCGACGCCAAGGGCAAATATTCGGTCGCCAAGGGCGACATGGAGGCGGCCGCCTATAACGCGATGCAGCAGCTCGACTCCATGCGCGGCTGGCTCGACAGCTTCCCGAGACTCTTTGACGATATCGACAGCGAGCTTGACGGCGTTATAGCGGCCGAACACAAAGCGCCCGGACACGGCGCGCATGACCAGACAGCCGGCGCGCCGCAGTGAACCGCGCCGTAACCGCTGAAAACGCCGCGCGCGCCCTATGCGGCGAAGCCCTGTCGTTTACCGGGCGGCTGTACGCCGCGCGCGACGCGGCCCTAAAGCGCCTGCTGGGGCCGGACGGCGGCTCGGCGGCGTTTATAGAGGGAGCGTTTATTTATTTCGCCGGGCCGGCCGGCGCGCCGCCCGGCTTTCCTGTAGGGGCCGCCGGCCCCACCACGTCGGGCCGCATGGAGCGCTATTTGGAGCGCCTGCTGGCCTTGGGCGCGGCGGGCTTTGTCGGAAAGGGCGGGTTCGGGCGCGGCGTTGCGGAGCTGCTCGCGCGATACGGCGGCTGTTACCTGTGCGCCGTGGGCGGCGCGGGCGCGCTGTACGCCAAACGCGTGCGCAAAGCGGAGGTGGTCGCCTATCCCGAGCTGGGCTGCGAGGCCATACGCGCGCTCGACGTTGAAAACATGCCGCTTATCTGCGGCATCGACTCCTCGGGAAAGAGCATATTTGACAGATAAAAAAACAAGAGAGGCTTTTCGCCCCTCTTGTTTTTTTGTGGTCTGAAATTAGGCGTTGTTCCTCGACTTGCGATAGAACACGAAGCCGCAGACACCAGCCAGAGCCAAAGCGCCGATCGCGAAGAATACCGTGAAATCGTCGCCGGTCTTGGGGTTTCCGCCGGAAGAACCGCCAGCGGCGCCGGCCGGGACTTCCAGATAGACGGCTTTGATGTCGAGCCAGTCGTCATTCCAAGCCTGAACGCCGAAGCCGATCCAATCAAGGCCCTCGTAGATGGCGTCTTTCCAGTGAGCCAGCCCGGTGAGGTCAAAGGTAAGGGTCATTTTGTCGTCGCTCTGTACAAACAGGTCGCCGTTGTCCGACCAGCCGACATCAGAGGTCTTGATGAAGAGCTTGTTATCGTCGTTGGGGCAGGGGGAATTCAGCTCGACCACGAGCTTGGTGGCGCTAACTACCTGAGCGACTGTCAGGCCGATATCGCCGGTGTGAGCCTCAACGCCGTCCGGCGCGGCGCCGTCGGTGGCCCAGCCTTGCTGCTCGGTGCGGTTCACCATGTTGGGTTTCACAGGCAAATTAACCTGCGCGGCGAAAGCGGAGACGGACAGCGCTATGACAAGGGCGAATACTGCGGAAAACGCGATGATCCTACGGACTTTCATTTTTAAGCCTCCTCGTATTTGGTGCAGCAGTTCCAAAAAGTGTACTTTTTGAAACTGCCTCCGGCATATACATAGTCCGGTCGCGCAGACGCCGGTACAGCGTGGAGCGTTTCAAACCTGTAGCGGCCATGAATTCCCTTATCGGGAGAATCCCGCGCTCCCATTTCCCGGCCAGCTCGCAAAAGTTTTCGGGCGGTTTTTTGACGGGACGCCCGAACTTCACGCCGCGCGCCCGCGCCGTCTCTATGCCCTCGGCCTGACGCCTGAGTATGCTTTCGCGCTCGCTCTGCGCCACGAACGACAATATCTGCAATACGATATCGGCTATAAAAGTTCCCATAAGGTCTTTGTTAAGGCGCGTGTCTAACAGCGGCATATCTATAACGGCGATATCCGCGCCGCGCTCCTTGGTGATAATACGCCACTGGCTCTGGATATCCTCATAATCGCGTCCCAGCCGGTCTATGCTTTTTACACAGAGCAGATCGCCGGGCCGCAATTTTTTTATCAGCGCCTTGTAAGCGGGACGGTCGAAGTCCTTGCCGGACTGTTTGTCGGTAAATATCCGCCGCGCGGGTATGCCGAGCCGCCGCAGGGCGAGCGTTTGCCTGTCCTCGTTCTGGTCTGCGCCCGAAACGCGGACGTAGCCGTAGTCAGCCATTTTTCGTTGTCCTCCCCGGTATATTTTGACATCCATTATAAAGACTAAAGGAGCGTTTTTATCTTTTTGGAATAATAAGCGCCGATATGGGAAATCATATATTGAAATTCGAAAAAGAAATACTTGACAAGTCGAAGCGGCCTGTAGTATACTGGCTTCGATACTATTATAGAGTTTCAAAAAGTACACTTTTTGGAACTGCTGCACCAAATACGAGGAGGCTTAAAAATGAAAGTCCGTAGGATCATCGCGTTTTCCGCAGTATTCGCCCTTGT
>WRLW01000006.1 GCA_009777435.1 Oscillospiraceae bacterium
ATCGTATCTTTGCTTGTACCACTTGCCCAAATCGCCACGCCGTTTTCGCCAACTGCGGTGAACATGCCGCCGCTGATCGTTACTTTGCTTGTACCAATGGCCAAAATCGCTGTGCCGTCGCCGCCATCGGCGGTGACCGTGCCGCTGCTGATCGTAACCTTGCTTGTAGCACCGGCTATAATCGCCACGCCGTTGCCGCCATCTGCGGTGACCGCGCCGCCATCGATCGTTACTTCGCTTGCACCATCGGCCCTAATCGCTCTGGCGTAATCGCCATTTGCGGTGACCGTGCCGCCGTTGTTGATCGTTACTTTGCTTTCATAGGCCGCAATCGCTGTGCCGTAGTCGCCATTGGCGGTGACCGTGCCGCCGTTGATCGTTACTTCGCTTGAAACATTGGCCACAATCGCTCTGCCGGCGCCATCGGCGGTGACCGTGCCGCCGTCGATCGTTACCGTGCAACCGAAGGCCATAATCGCTGTGCCGGTGGTTCTAAGGCTGCCCTGGCCTTCTATTGTCAGCGTTGTGAGGGGGCCTTGTCCGTTTGCTCTTATGCCTTCGCCATCGCCCCCTGCCGTGAGTGTGTTTTCTGTTCCATTGGCAAGGGTGAGGGTCAGTTTCGCGCCGGCGTTCAGTAAAAGCGGGGATAGGTTTTTTTCAGTCAAACTGATGGACACGCCGTTGAGCGTGATGCTGGCTGTTGCGCCCTCCGCAACCACAATGCGCCGCCCGTTTTCCACCTCGCCGGTAACGATAATGTCCGCGCCGTCGCTGACGGTGAGGACGTCGTCGGAAGTATTGCCAAAATCCCATCCAGTGCCACTTTCGTTAGGCTTAACAGTTTCAATGTTGACTGGCTCCGTCGCACCCCACGCCGCGCCCGGCGCGAAGCACGCCGCGAAAAGCAGCAGAAATGAAAGGAATTTTAGAAATGCGCTAAGGCTCTTGGCGTTGTATCGGATTTTGTATGAAAAGCGAGCGTTAAACACATGATTTTCTTCCCTTCCGTCTTGAACCTGTTTTTTATTCCCTTTTTTATAAACATAAATCAGGAAGTTGTCAACCCTTTGAGACCTGACACCGGGCGCGGGGGCGCGCATTGCGCGTCCGCGGTGCGGTTTATATTCCCGCGACTACCACATAATGTTTACGCATAACGGGCGGGGTAATATTGGCGCGGACGGGCGCATAGACCATTAAAAACCGATGGGAGGCGTCCGTTTAATGAGAAGAAAGATAGTTTTGCTGGCCGCGCCGCCGGCTCTGTGCTGGGCGGCGCGCATGGTGTGTATGCGCTTAGACATAGGTTTGGCGGCGCTTAACGCGCCGCCCGGGATGCCCGCGCGGCCTGTTTTCTGGGCGGCTTGGGCGCCGGTATTCCTGATGCCGGGGATAGCGGGGTTCCTCACGCTCGGGAGCGGCGACGCGCGGCGTTACGGCGCGATGCGGCTGCTCGCGTGCGCGCTGGCGCTGTATAACCTGTGGCCCCTGCCGGCGGCCGGGAGGCTGTGGCTCAACATGTCGTCGCTGATAGGCTTCGCGGCTGTGGCCGCGTCTTTGCTGTGCGCGCGCCGCTTCCGGCGTATTGACCGGCGCGCCGGCCTGTGTATGGCCGTGTTTTCGGCTTGGGCGGTCTTTGAGCTTTATCTGACGGTGGGCTTCGCCGTTTTGAATTAAGGCCCAAAGCACCGCAGATCCACTATCCTGTGCCCGCTGGCGTTTATCAGGCGGGTCGCGCCGGCCTGTTCGGGCGGCTTTTCGTGTGAATACGACTTGTGCTGATGCCCGAAGATATGGTAACACGGCTCAAACCGCTCAAGCAGCTCGCGGAAGCACTCGAAGCCCTGATGGAACAAGTCCTTGCCGTCGCCCAACCCGAAGGCCGGCGCGTGCGTCATAAGTATATCTATGCCCTTGCGCTTTATGAGCGGGGTAAGGCGCTTTACCCGCCGCGCCATGTCCTTTTCGGTGTACTGGTGTATATCGCGGTGCGGCGAGCGGCAGCCGCCCAAGCCGAACACGCGCTTGCCGCACACGCGCGCGAACTGCCCGTCCATATCCACACAGCCCTGCGGCGGCGCCGTGCGGAAGCTTTTGTCATGGTTGCCGGGCACATACAGCAGCGGCACGTTGAGCAGCGTCACTATGAACTCAAGGTAAGAGGCCGGGAGGTCGCCGCATGACAATACGACCTCGACGCCCTCGAAGTTCCTGCGGTCGAAATGATCCCAGATATACGCGCTTGTCACGTCGGAAACTATCAGCGCCCGCATAACACCGCCCCCTGATCTAAAATCAGCGGATCTAAACCTAAAAGTAACCATTTCGCTCCCTCCGGCGTATATTGTTGTGGGAGGGATGGTAATGGATGATATCATAAGGCTGCTGCGGCGCCTGTCAAGGCAGGGTGTGCGCGTCGAGAGCATGGAGCGGCGCCTGCGGCGCGGGATAGGCTTAGATCTGAGCGACCTGCGCTTTTTGCGCGATATCCTCGACAACGGCCAAAACGCGCGCGGCGGCGACATCCTGCTCTCATGCGGCGAATGGCGCACATTGCAGGGCCTTGCCGGATCCGCCGCCCGGTTCGAGCCGGACGGGGAGATCAGCTTTTTCAAGCCGCTTTCCTTTCAGAGCCTGCGCGTCGAGCCTGTAATGCGCGTACACAGGCAAAACATAACCGCGCCCGGCCGCGCTACGGCCTCACACGGGTTACGAGGCTTCTCGCGTGGGTCGCCTGAGCGTCCGTAAACGCGCCTTTGCCCATAAGCTTTTCCCGCAGTGTAACGCCCGTCCCGCACATGCCGTCAAGGGAGTAGTATGAGATATACGCCAGATGGTCGCGGCGGCACTCCTTTTCAAGCATGGCGCGCTCGCCGGCCGTAAGTATCCCGGCCCGCTCCGCGAATTCGAGCGATTTGTCCCAAGCGAAGTCGCCGTAGTCATAATCCATGGAGCGCAGCAGGAGGGTCATAAACTGATTGGAGTCTATGCGATCGTCCGGCGCGAAGCGCCCGCCGCCCACGCCCTGCACCCAGCCCAACCCGTAAGCGTAGGCCACATAGCGGTCGGCCCACTCGGGCACGTCGGTCAGCGGGTGGCCGCCCGTATAGGCCAGCGCTTCGGCGTCGTCGCCTATCATGCGTATCATAAGTACAAGCCCCTCTATGCGCGTCGCGAAGCGTTCGAGCATATAGCCGCCCTTCCCGTCGCCCAGCATCAGGCCCATCACGTTCAGCGCGGCGGCCAAATCGCCGTATTTGGGCGCGTACGCCGACTGAAGCCTGTAGCGCCCGTATACCTGTACGGTGGAGTTCATGGTAAACTCAAAGGAGCCGCCCTCGGCCCCGGTATAGGCCACCATGCGGCGCGCCGGAAGGCTTGAGCCGGCCGCCAGCTCAGCGCCGCCGCCCAAGTCCGCCGCGCCGCCGCCGCTCACCCTTGCCGCGCCCTGATACAGCACGACGCACACGCCCGGCGCGACGGTCAATAGCTGGCCCGCCTCGGGCCTTACCACGCCGCCGTCGGCTCCGGTCAGCTCCTCCGCACGTTTGGCGGCGGCGTCCATCAAGGCTTGTGAGGCGATTTTATCGGCCAGCATGTCGTTCAGGCCGGCGCGCGTGTCCTCGTATTTGGCGTTTTGGCCGCCCGAACGCTGCTCAAGAGCGTCCGCAGTGCGCGTCTCGGCCTCATTCAGCATTTGCGGCGTGAACACCTCAAGCAGCCATCCGACCGTGATGACCGGATCCGACACCGAGCCGGGCAAGCCGGAAGCGAGGGCGCCGAACGCGCCGAACAGCAGTGCCAATGACACCGCGACAGCGGCGCCGCGCCTCAGTTTTCTCATAATCAATACCGCCTTTACAGGTTCGACAGTATGTAATCGCAATACTCCCGGCCGGTCACGCCGTCGGCGCGGCCGGTGATTCTCACGCGCTTTTCGGTGAACATGCAGTAATCCATCGCCCTTGCCAGCGCGGCGGCCTTGTCCGTAAAGCCTATATGCTCAAGCAGCATGACCGACGCGCGCAGCATGGAGCAGGGGTCGGCGTATTGGGCGCGGCCCTCGGACACCATGCGCGGCGCGGAGCCGTGGATGGCCTCGAACATGGCGTATTTGCCGCCGATGTTCGCGCTGCCGGCCGTGCCGACCCCGCCCTGCAGCTCGGCGGCCTCGTCGGTCAGTATGTCGCCGTATAGGTTGGGCAGCACCATCACCTGAAAATCGGAGCGCCGCTTCACGTCAAGCAGCTTGGCCGCCATGATGTCGATATACCAGTCGTCAAACTCTATTTCAGGATACTCGCCCGATATGCTCTTGCAGATGCTCAAAAACTTGCCGTCGGTGGTCTTGACCACGTTGGCCTTGGTCACGGCGGTCACGCGCTTTTTACCTGTCTTGCGGGCATATTCAAAGGCCAGCCGAGCTATGCGCTCGGTGCCCTGCGTGGTAGTTACCGTGAAATCCAAGGCTATGTCGCCGTCGATATTCAGCCCCTTGCTGCCGAGCGTATAGGCGCCCTCGGTGTTCTCGCGGAAGAACATCCAGTCGATGCCCTGATCGGGGACTTTGACCGGCCTGACGTTCGCGTATAGGTCGAGCGCTTTGCGCATGGCCACGTTGGCCGACTCGACGTTGGGCCAGGGGTCGCCCGCGCGCGGGGTGGTGGTAGGCCCTTTAAGTATGACGCCGCATGACTTCAGCTCGTCCATCACGCCGTCCGGGATGGCCTTGCCTTGGGCGGCGCGGTTTTCGATGGTCAGCCCCTCGATATTCCTGAACACAATCCTGCCCGACGCGGCCTCTTCGGCCAGCAGCCGCTCCAAGACGCGCGCGGCCTGCTCCGTGATATACGGCCCTATGCCGTCGCCGCCGCACACGCCGATAACTATCCTGTCCATTTTTGAATAATCCGCCGGCGCGCCCTGCGACTTCATGCCCTCCACGCGCGCGCGCTGCTCCTCGATCAGATCCTGTATCTTGGATAAAATTTCCCGCATAATAATTGTCCCCTTAACCCTTGGCGTATATTTATTATGTTATTATACTATCTAACGGGCCGCCGTGTCAAATCCACGCAAAACGGCGGGGCGCGCGCGCCCGTCAAAAAGGAATCTTGACGTATGGGCGGCCGGGGTATAGAATAATATGGTAATTCCCTGCGGGTTGAAAGGCGGTACGTGGTATGCGGTATACGGGCGTGTGCGCGCGCGGTATAGTGACCCCTATTTTTTTGAGCGGCGACGATTTGGTGGAGATGATCTGCGACAGCGTGTGCGCGGCGGCCAAGCATGAGAATTTCGACCTGTACGACGGCGATATAATCGCTGTAACGGAGGCCGTTATCGGGCGCACGCAGAGCAATTACGCGACCTGCGAGCAGATTTCGGACGACCTGCGCGCCAAGTTCGGCGGCGGGACGCTTGGCGCGGTGTTCCCCATACTCAGCCGCAACCGCTTTTCGGTGCTGCTGCGAGCCATCGCGATGTCGGCGGACAAGCTGTATGTGCAGCTCTCCTATCCGGCCGACGAGGTGGGCAACGCGCTCTTTGACGCCCGCACGCTCGAGCGGTCGAAGGTGAACCCCTATTCCGACAGCCTTGACGAGGCGGGGTTCCGCGCCGCGTTCGGGCATGACACAAAGCATCCGTTTACGGGGATCGACTATATAGAATACTACAAAAGCATAGGCGGCAACATTGAGATAGTGTTTTCAAACGACCCCTGCCACATACTTAAATACACCGGCGACGTGCTGTGCTGCGACATACACTCCCGCGAACGCACCAAGGCGGCGCTGCGCGCCGCGGGCGCGGGGCGCGTGCTGGGGCTTGACGACATACTGACAGCCTCGTCGGGCGGCAGCGGCTACAACGCCGACTACGGGCTGCTCGGCTCGAACAAGGCCACCGCCGACAGCGTTAAGCTGTTCCCGCGCGACTGCGACGTGTTTGTCAAACAGCTCCAAGAGGCCATGAAGGCGCGCAGCGGCAGGCATTTTGAGGTCATGGTTTATGGGGACGGCGGGTTCAAAGACCCGCTGGGCGGCATATGGGAGCTGGCCGACCCGGTGATATCGCCCGCGTATACCTCCGGGCTGACCGGCAGGCCCAACGAGATAAAGCTGAAATACTTGACCGACGCGGAGCTGTACGAGCTGTCGGGCGAGGAGTTGGCACAGGCCGTGCGCGAGCGCATACGCGCCAAGGACGGCGACCTGACCGGCTACATGGTGTCCGAGGGCACGACGCCGCGCAAGATAACCGACCTGCTCGGCAGCCTTAGCGATTTGGTCAGCGGCAGCGGCGACCGGGGCACACCCGTCGTACTGATACAGAATTATTTTACAAACTACGCCAGCGAATAACAAAAGCCCTCCGCGCTCTAAACGCGGAGGGCATCTTTTTCATCTTCTTCCTCCGGCACGGGGCTGATCAGGGTGCCCCCTCTTGACTCAAGCTCGGCCGTAAGCGCCTTGTGTTCCTTATCTAAAAGGCTGTATTCAAGCTGCAAATGCTCACACTCCGTACACGCCCTTATCACATCAGGGTCGCTGTACGGTCTCCCGCCCCTTATCAGGCTCCGTATTTTCTCGCGGCTGGCCTCGATTTCCTCCTGAAGCCCGGCAAGCCTGACGGTCTGCTTGAACAGCAGAGCGTATCTTCTCTCCATTGCTACCCCTTACCCTCGTTACGCATTTACCCCCTTCGCGGCGTTCCGCCCCACCCGGCGAGACGCGTCTGCGAAGGCAAGGGATTGACCGGGAACCGGCCCCGCCCTAACGGGTTTTGAAAAAACGCGCCAAAGGTGCGGCGGTCTTTTACCGGTTACCTTACGGCGCGCAAAATGCGGCGTAACCGTTTCTGTTTCGCCACTGCAACCCCCCTGCCTCTCCTCTGGCGGTCAAACCCCTCGGCGCGCGGCCGATTATGAGGCCCCCTTGAACAGACCGGTTGAGGAACCGATGAAAATGCAGGTTGTAAAAACGGGGAGATGGGGGTATAATTGTGATACCCCTGTGGCGCCGGAAACGGTTGCGTAAGGTGTGAGTGTCACCTGTCGTGGGACTTTTGGCTTCGTGGGCCAAAATCCGCCACGGGGGCCTGCCTGTTTTTCGCCGCCCTTCAAGGCGATGACAGGCCGGTTCCCGATACTGTATTGGATTATATATTGGCTACAAAAATTTGTCAAGCCGTGATTTGATATTTGTCACGTCAAACGTATAAAAGTGGATTTTGCGCAATTTTTGCCATGCCGCCGCGGGGGCGGCCGGGGACGCACACTGTGCGTCCCTACGGCGTTGCGCGTAATCAACGGGCGTAGGGGCGCGCATTGCGCGTCCGTGGTTCCACGCCGTGCCGCGCCCTCTGTGTATTGTGGCGAAATAAAACGGCGGACGGCCAATGGCCGCCCCTGCACACAATACCACACCGGCACAGCGAAATTCGCCGCGCCATGTAGGGACGCACATTGTGCGTCCGTGGTTTATTTTACCACACGCACGGCGTGGGGCGGGGATGGGGCGCGGGGACGCAGAAAAAACGCGGACGCACACTGTGCGTCCCTACGGCGTTGCGTATAGTCACCGTCCGCCGCGCGCGGTCAGTTCGCCAAGGGCGACGAGGCGCACGCCGGGGCGTGAGCCGGCAAGACGCCGCGCTTCCTCAAGCTGCGGCGGCGTCAGCGCGTCCTCGGGCAGCAGTATCTCCAGCCCGCCCATATGCCAGCGGCGTACGCGCAGCAGCGGGCGCGCCAGCTCCTCGACGCTCTCCCCGCGCGCTGGGAACACGACGGCCTCCGCCCGCGCCGCGCCCGTGAGAGACCCGGCAAGCATCCAGATAAGCGCGAACAGCCCGGCGGCCGCCAAAAAAGCGATTACCGCGTCGTAAATTATCTCCATCGGCACACACCTCAGCCCATCATATGAGCGCCCGCCCGACCGCGCCACACGCCGCGCCGGGGAATTCGGGCGATATATTGCGCATACCGCGCCTAAAATGGACACAGACATACAATATCTTGCATATTTCCCCCGCGACAGGCCAAATAACGGCCAAATAGTTACAATTATATGTAATATTGTAATTTATTTTTTACGCAATGTCATTGCTTTGTAGTGGCGCGGCGGCGATGGCTGTCCTATAATACTTATACGGAGTTATGTAAACTAATGGCAAAAGGGCGGTGTGTTCGCGTGAAGCTGCGGTTAAAGACTGTCATATGCCTGACGGGCGCTCTGCTCGCGTCGTGCAACATGACGCCGCCCGCGGAGCCGCCTGCCGCCGAAAACCCCGCGCCTCAGGCCGAGGAGACGCGGATTGAGGAACCGGTCGCGGACGCCGCCGGGGAGGACGCCCGCGCGGAGGAAATATATCTTGTGCGCGCCGGCGCGCCGGACAGCTTAGCCAAGCTGGCGCCTGAAGCCGGCGGTCTGCTGCTGCCCTTTTTGGACGCGGACGGCGGCAAATACGGGCTGTGCGACACCGACGGCTATGTCGCGATGCTCCCCTCAATTGACGAGATAAGCCGGGTATTTTACGGCGCCGGGCCTGACGACTGGCTGTATCTGATACAGGAGGAAGCGCCGGGAACGCCCCGCTTCGCGCTCACGGCGCCCGGCGGCGGCGTGCTGTTCGAGTCATACGGCGCCGTGGAGATAGCCGACATATACTCCGACGGCGGAGAGTGCTGCGCGGCGCTGTATATGGACGGGCTTTACTCGATTTTGCGCGTGCCCGGCCCGGACGGCCGGGGCGTCATGGAGACCGGGTTTATATATGAGCATGTGTCGCGCTTCTCAGACGGCTTAGCCGCCGTGAGGGGCGCGGGCGAGACGGCCTATAAGTATATAGACGCGGACGGCGAGGTGGCGCTGTTCGGGCCCTTTGAGTGCGCGGGCACGTTTTCGGAGGGTATGGCCGTCGTGTGCGGCGACGGGCTGTGGGGCGTGGTGGGCCGCGACGGGAACTGGGTGACGCCGCCTGTTTACGACGGCGCGCAGAATTTCGGCGGCAGTGTTTTCGCCGCGAGCATGAACGGCATGTGGGGGCTTATCGGGCGCGACGGGTCTGTGGTGCTGCCCTTTGACTATACGTCTGTCACCAAGGCCGACGCCGACATATATCTTCTGACGCGCGACGGCGTTAGCGCCAGCGCGCCGACCGTCAGCTTCTATTACGACGCGCTGACCGGCCGGATGGTGGATCACGACGCGAAGTATCTGGGCGACGGCGCGTGGATACGCGTATACGGCGACCGCGTTGAGCTGCTGCTTGAGCGCGAGGGCGTGACCGAGGCCATATTCGGCGCCGCCGGCGTTAAGTGGCTCGGGCAGGGGCTGTTAGAGTTGGACTCCCCGCGCGGGCTTTACAGGATAGGCTACGGCTATCTGCCCGGCTCCGACGGCGTTACGCTGGTAAAGGTATGGCCGCAGGACGGCGTTTTGGTGGTGAGCGAAAACGGCAAACAGGGGCTGCTCGGCATGGACGGCGAGCTGCTGCTGCCCTGTGAGTACGACAGCATAAGGCCGCTCGGCGGCGGCTTCCTCGGCGTCAGCGCGGACGGCTATTCGGGCGTTATGGACGCGTCGGGCCGATGGCTGCTGAGGATAAGCTGAACCGCCGCCCGTTGGGGCGGCGGCTTTTAAGGTCTCCCGGTAAGCCGGGGGGTTTTTTAATAGAAGCTGCACAGCAGCTTTGCTAATCCGGCCCTTGTCATAACGCCGTATGGGTCGATATGGCCGCCGGCGTCCCCGGCGTGGCCCTCGACGATTTGCAGCGACATCAGCAGGCTTATGGAGGAGGCGGCGTATTCCGGTATCTCCGCCGCGTCAACAAACGGGAACTCGACCTGGGGCTTGCTCATACCGGCCGGGAAAGCGTTGGCGAGCAGTACGAACGAGTAGACCCTGGTAAACGTGCCGTGCGGGTCAAAGGACAGAATACCGTTTATCTCGCCGCCGCGCATGACGCCCGCGCCGTACATGGCCTTTACGGAGGGGAGCGCCCAGTCGGGTATGTCCCCGGTGTCGGCATAAGGCAGCGTGACGCCGCTCCACTCGTTGAGGTCAAGCTTCATGACGCGCGCCATCAGGACGGCCACCTCGGCGCGGGTTATTACCCCGTCGGGGTCAAACGGCCTCGCGCCGTCCGCCGCGCCTGTCTCATAAGCGCCGCCGCGGTCAAGGAATTCTATAAACGGCGCCCCCCAGTGCGCGTCTATATCGGTAAACGAGGCGGGGCGCAGGGTTGTGGGCTGTGTGAGGTTCTTGGACACGCGCTCATAGCCGCCGGAGGGGCATCTGGCCTCGACCGTTATGCGGTGGAAGCCCTCGGAGGGCATGGGGTGGGTCGCCGAGAAGGCCCCGCTGCCCGGGTCGTAGCTGAACGGTATCTCATTGCCGTCCCACAGAACCTTTATGGCTTCTTTTCTCAGCACGGGGCCGCCGGCGCTCAGCGCCGTGCCGGTTATGCTGAGGCCGCCGCCAAGACTGCCCTGATAGGTGAAGTCCACGGCGGGCGGCAGAACGCTCTGCTGCGAATCATACGCCGCGCAAATCTGATCGAGGTAAAACACGCCCGCCGCCGCGCCGCCCGCCGCCGAGGATATCAGCTTGAAGCCGGTAAGACCGGTAAGGCCGTCGGCTATGGGTATGGAATAGAAGCGGTATTCGGTGTCGCTGAGCGACGCCGCCGTCAGCTCGACGGCTTGGCCCAGCGCGTCGGTCAGCGTCAGGTTGAGCAGGTTGCCCGAGCCGTCGCCCTTGAGCCAGAAGTTGATATACGACGGCTGATCCTCCAGCTTAATGTCGGCGGGGAATACGACCGACGACGCGTCGCCGCCCGCCAGCGACAGATCGTATCTGAAGGCGCCCGCGAAGCGCCCGAACTTAACGTTCGCGCGCCCGGCGTCACGCGAGAAGCCGGTGCCCGGATAGGCGGCTGAGAACGGCGTTTGGGCGGCGCTCTCAAAGTTGGCCAGCTCGGACGGGGGCTTGCCCACCATGACCGGAATGGTAACGGTTTTGCCGCCCATAGCCGCCACAAGATACCCGGTCGCGCCGTAGCGCGTACCCGCCGTCACCACGCCGTCGGGCGTTACATATATATCGGGGCCTGTGACCTGCCAGCTGAACAGCGCGTTGTCGGACACCATGTCCTCGCCGCCGCAGACGCCGACGGCGCTGATTCTGACGCTTTCGCCGGGCGTGAGCGTCAGCTCGGAGACCTCTCTCTGCGTCTTTTGGCTGATCAGGCGTATGTTTTCGGGCGTGTCGGTCACGCTGACCTCAAGCGTGCCGAAGCCGGTGGAGTTCAGGGTATAGACGTTAAGCCGCGCCGTGCCGGAGGCGATGGCCGTCAGCGTGTTTCCGGCTATGCCGCACACGGACGGGTCGAGGCTCTGCCATATCAGGCCGGGAGGCGCCTCGGCCGTGTGGAAGTTGCTGTCGGACGCCGTGAGGGACAGCGTGCCCAGATCGATGGACGCGCCGGTCAGCACGGTCATTTTGGACGGCTTGACGTATAAATCCGTTATAATGCCGGTGTGCGGCGAGTCGTTGACAAAGAATATATAGCTGGCGCACTTGCGCGGCGCGCCGTCGGACGGCCTGCCCAATTGCGTAAGGCCGGTGTCGCCGGGAAGCCGCGCGGCCATGTTGGTGGAGCCGCCGCCGTCGAGGTTAACCGCGTCGGAGCAGCCCAGCAGCCTCATGCGCTCGGCCAGCTGGTTGAGCGTCAGGCCGGCGCTGTGGGCGCTCTGGCGGCCGTCAACCGTGTAGAATACCGCCGAGCCGTCCGGCCTGACGCCGACGGCCGTTCTGGGCGCGGGCGTATCCTCGGAGTAAGGCTGCGTCACGCCGCTGACCACCAGCGGCTGGTAAGCGCCGATTATATTGGGGCAGGCGGCGAAACGCGGGTCGCGCGCCGAGACGCTTATGGTGACGGCCGTGCCGATATAAAGCTGGGAGACGCGCTCGACAGGGCCGCTGTCGGTTACAGACAGGCACATCTGCCCCTTTTCTAACCCGGCCGGTTCCGTGCCTGTGATTACCTCGCGCACCACGCCGCTCACCGCGCCGCCTATGCTCAGGTCGCCCGTGACCTCAAGTATGACGTGCGTGCCGCTCAGGACGGTTTGGGTATTGTCGCCGAAGTCGGGCGTGTAGAGGTACAGGCCGGTGTCCCTGCGCACCTTGTTTATGGCGTCTATGGCCACGGTCGCGCCGGAATGACTGAGCCTTATCTCAAGGTTCGGCCTGCCGATTACCGCGCCGTTAGGCCCGAAGCCGACCGCGCTCATGCCCACGTCGGACGAGCGTATGACGCCCTCGGAGACTATTATGGACTGCGGCACGCCGTTTGACACCGTGAAGAAGTCGCCGTTAAGCCCGGCCACGACCTCCCTGCCGGACGCCGTGAGACGCGCGGCGGCTTCGTTGAGCGTCAGCGCGCCGTTGTACAGCCTGTCGCCGGCCATGACTACGGGCGTTAGCTGAGAATCGGCGCCCCATTCGATGTAGCGCTCGGCCTGAAGCCCCGCGTCGTAGTGCTGAAGCGTGTTTTGGGTAAGCGCCGCCGAACGCGCGAGCGTAATGGTCGAGGCGGCCGTGATGTCGCCGATGCCTATGTCGTAGCCCAGCGCCGTCAGCGGCGCGGGCGCGGCGGCCACGCACAGCGCCGTCAGCAGCGCCGCCAGCCTTATATGTATCTTCATATCCTCAAGCCTTTCGCGTTAATTGAATTTATTGTAACCGATTTCGCCTGTTATGTAAACCCTTGTCGTAAAAAATCTAAAATTTACCTATTATAGGGCAATAGGGCGCAGACTAAGACACGGCCGGCGACCATGTCCTATCCCGCGAATACAATCTCAAGCCCCGCCCTGTCCTCAATGGCCTCAACCGCTCCGCGCATACTCTCGCTTACCTCAATATATCTCAAATTCGGCAGGGATAACAGCGGCGATAAATCAGAAACCCTCGTCTGATTTATACTCAAAACCTCAAGCCCTGTAAATTCCTCTATGCCGTCAAGCGAGCTTAATTCTGTTCCATAAACCCAAAGTTCGCGCAGGCTTTCTGAAAACGGGCGGACATAATCAAGCGAATCAAACCCGCTGTTGCATAGAGTAAGCGAAAAGAATTGATTATCGGGCAGATACTTATACGCTTCTTCGTACCCGAGTATGTGCAGGCTTTTAACATTGCCGGGTAAATTCAAAAGCTGTGAGGGTTCATATCGGGCGCAGCCGTTTAGAACCAAGCGCTCAAGATTGGGAATTTCGTAAAAAGGCGAAAGGTCGGTTATGGGCGCGCCTGTTATATCTACGCTGTGCAAATAGTTCAGTGATTGAAGCGGCGAAAAATCTGAAACAGCATTATGTAAAAATCCCAATACGCGTAACTGAGTTAATTCAGACAGAGGCTCAATGCTTGTTATATTTTGGAACCCTATTCTGACGGTATCTAAATACGGCATAAATCTTAAATCCTCAAGCGAGGCTATGGGCGGCTTTAATACCGCGTTGTAGTCAGGGTCGGCGTGGTTTTGATGGTAATCATCGGTGTCTCTGAAAACGCGGTTGTTTTCAATATGTATTTCTCTGATTAAATACAGTTGTTCTTGGGTTATTTCATCCTCCTCGCCTAAATCTAAGGCAAGCCTCGCCGCCGCTTCTATAAGCGGCTCTTTGAATATAACGCCCTCTTGAATGGGCGGGGGCGGCACAATCTCTTTCACAGGCGCGGTTATTCTGCCGAGAATAAAACCGCCCGCGAGCATCAGCGCGGCCGCCGCCCATAAAGCCGCGGCTCTCCAAAGCTTGCTTTTATTGCAGGCGCGGAGCAGCGCCGTCTTAACCGCTTCGGCTGTTTTATAGCGGTTTTTGGGGTCGAAGGCGGCGCATTTCCGAACCACGCGCGCCAACGCGCGGTTTTTCAGGCTCTCGGTTTCCAAAGTATCAGACGAGCCTGTCAACAGCCAGCACAGCATAATTCCGAGCGAATAAATATCCGAAAGGCCGTCCGTTTGCTTATACCCGTATTGCTCCGGCGGCGAATAACCGTCCGAGGCGACAAGGTGAGTATCCTTTTCCGATGTGCCGCTGAACCGCCGCGCAATCCCGAAATCAATCAAGCTGATTTTATTTTCGCCGTCGATTATGACGTTCTGCGGCTTTATATCCCTGTGTATAATGGGCGGCGTTCGCGTATGCAGATAGGTCAGAGCGTCGCATAGCCGCGTTCCCACATTCAAGACAAACCGCTCCCCGGCGGGGATTCGCGTTTTTTCAAGTGTTTCTCCCTCGATATACTCCCGAATGACATATATGTGTTCGGCTGTTTCAAAGCTGTCAATAAGCTTTGGGACGGCGGGGTGGTCAAGCTCCGATAGGATTTTACGCTCGTCGGCTCCGCCCTCGGCAAAGAACCTTTCGTAAATCTTGGCGACGTATTCCCTGCCGTTTTCAAGCGATTCTATAAGATATGTTTCGCAAATCTCGTTGTGCGAGAAGCACTCAAGCGCCCTGTAGCGCTCCGAAAATTCGGGCGGAAACGGCGCGGGTTCTTTTGTGATATTGTTTTCTTTCATACTTTCCCCTTTAATGTGGGCAGGCCCATCTCAAAAAGCAAATTTTCCGCTTCCTGATAGCATAGCCCGCTGTGCAGACATTTTATGATCACCGCGTCGCTCCCGACACGGGGATAAAGCGGATTTTTCCCCGCGACCGTGAGCAGCCGCTGGCACTCCTTATAGGTTAGCCCCAAGCCGAGAGCGAGCCTTAACACGTATTCCCGCGAGGGGTTACAGCGCTTGCCCGAAAAAATCTCAGCGCCGTAAAACCTGTCCATGTCGGCGTTTTTTACAACGTCCTTCGGCCTAACGCCCTTTTGGGCGCACAGCTCCGCCAGATGCTCCCCAAGGGTGGGCAATTTCAAATGCTCCTGATTTCTGAAAACAAAATTTTTAATATTTTTGGTGGAAAATATTCTCGTCAACAGCGTCGCGGTCGGGACTTTGCCTTGCCTGCTCTTTCTTGGAGCCACATTATCCGCCCCCTCAATAAAAAATTATACCATGGGCGCGGCGATTCGGCAAAAGCAAAAAACGCCGCCTGCGGCCATGATACCACAAAAATTTTTTTCATGTGTGGGCTGACAGCCCACCACTTATAAAAATATTTGCGGTATGATGGCTATGCGCGGGTATTTTCAGCCGCTAAAAACGGCGCACCACAAGCGTTTCGGGGCGGCGTGTCCCGAAGCTGTCAGCCCGCGAGAGCGGGAAAAATATTTTTGGAGGGGAACAAAAATGTCCGAAGAGATAAACGGAAAATGTTTTTATTGTGAAGAAAAGGCTGTATTCGGGGCGACCTTTCCTTTGCGGCTTTCGACTGCCGAAGCGACCATGCAGGTTTGCGATAAATGCTACGCTGAAAAGGAAGCCGCCGTAAGGAAAAAAGCCGGGTTGTATAAAATAAAAGCGGGAATACTTTTCGGCCTTGCCGCAATAGTGATTATCGGAACAATTCTTACAAATCCCGCCGGAATAATTTTAGCCATAGGCTGTTCTATCAGCGCTTTTTACTCTATCAATAGCGGCTTAAAAAATGCCGAGGAAATAGAGCGCACACTCGCGCTACTGAAAAACAACCCGCGAAAATTTACATTACTGTTTGGTAATGATAAATTACTCAGAGGCCCAAAATCACCGCCAAACAAAAAAGCCCGAAGATTGGCGACAATTTCATTGATTATGGGTTTAATTTCCGCAACATTTTCAGTGATACTAATTGAAGAGACAGCGTTTGCGGCAAGGGCTGTTATGGCTGTGATCTATAATGGCACGGGTATATTTCTCGGCATATATAGCTTTATACTGAGCAAAAAAAGCGACACGAAGGTTTACATAAGAGCAATTTTGGGGTTGATTTTTTGTGTTGTTTATCTAATTGTTACGTTGGCAGTCCCGCAGCCCCCGCGCTGACTGTCAGAACTAAGCGCCTGCCGCGCTTCAGGGCGGCGCGTCCCGAAGCTGTCGGCCCGCCAGTGAGTGCGGAAAGACGAAGCATAACAGCAAAGGAGGTGGATTTCATGTCAAAACGCAGATTCAAATACATCATCAAGGAAACGACGGTTTCTATGCTTGTATTTTTGGTGGGCTCCCTGTGCCTGACGGGATTTGCCCTGCTTATCGGGTATGTATTCAAGCAAAACTGGGCCTTTTCCGCCCCCATGCTGATTGTTCTGCTGATTTGGAACTGGATTAAATCCGTCCGTCAGGCGTTCAGGGATTCAAAGGGGATGTAGCGCCCCGGCGAAATTCGACACGCCCTGTCGTGGTTTATATTGCCACAACGCAACGCGGGGGGCGGGGACGCGGGAGGGAACCGCGGACGCACACTGTGCGTCCCTACATGGCCTCCCGCGCTTCAGAGCGGCGTGTCCCGAAGCTATAAGCCCGCGAGTGAGTGCGGAAAAATATTTTTGGAGGCATCAATCATGGGAGCGTATTACACCACAACATTGCAGTATAAGGTAAAATCCCGCTTTTTTTGTGAAAAATGCGGGAAGCTTTCCGATTGGGTTACTAAAGATAAAGAAATTAAGCAAACCGCAACAACCGGTATGTTCACAAATATGAACGCGGTGCAGGCAAGGCATCAGAACATTATAGCGGCGAGATTTTCCCAAATCCGAAGCGAAATAAATGAGAAGCTGAACGACGGAAAAAGCGTTTCCTTTTTGGGCGCTGGGAAATGTAAATCCTGCCGTCACATTCAGTCGTGGTCGAAGCATAGCATCGGACGATTTTGGTTGTTGATATGCGGTATAATCGCCGGAGTTCTTTTTATACCAAAGGATTTTTCGGAAATGTTTGTCAGAGAGGAATCGGCGGGTATGCTGACTATGGGTTTGTTATTTTTGCTTCCCTCGTTAGGATATCTTTTGATTTATGATATCCCCGCGCGAATACGGCACAAAAAATACAGGAAAACCCTCGAAAAAAGAAACAGGCCCGAAATTGAGTTCATTTTGCCGCAGAAAAATCCCCAGAATTCATTGTTTTAACCCCGCGCTTCGGGGCGGCGTGCCCCTGTAGGGACGCACAGTGTGCGTCCGTGGTTTATTTTACCACCACGCGCGGTGGGGAAACGGCGCGGACGGCCAATGGCCGCCCCTACGACACAACACCGCCCGGCCTTTGCGGGCCGGGCGTTTTTCGTGACATCCCGTGCTTTTCCCAAAAACGGGAACACGGGGCGCGGCGGCGACTTTTTGCTGTGGTCAACCCACTCCTTCGCTTCTGCCTCGCTATTGTCGGGGGGTGTCGCCGCGCCGCCGAC
>WRLW01000007.1 GCA_009777435.1 Oscillospiraceae bacterium
GCACCCGCAGCAGGGTTTCGAGCGGAGCGGTGTTGACCTCGACCGGAAAGGCCTCGGGATGGCGCAGCGCCCATTCGCACTTGGGGTCAACGTCCGCGGAGAGCGATTGGTTGCGCTCGTCCAGCAGCTCCTCGGCGTCGAACCCGTAGAAGCGCATCAGCCAGTCGGCCTGATACAGGCGGTGTTCGCGTAGCAGCAGGGCGTCGAAGCCGGCCGGCGCGGCGTCGGGCCGGCGGCCCATCC
The DNA here is from genome assembly GCA_009777435.1 of Oscillospiraceae bacterium. Classification (GTDB taxonomy): domain Bacteria; phylum Bacillota; class Clostridia; order Oscillospirales; family UBA929; genus WRMG01. The sequence continues at coordinate 244 of WRLW01000007.1, forward strand.
AATCGGGCGGCTGTACGAATGCCGAGAAATACACGCGCTTTAGCTTAAAGTGCCCGTAAAGCCCCTTAGACAGCTTTAGTATGGTGTAGTCGGTGTCGGGCGACGCGCCGATGATCATCTGCGTGGACTGCCCCGCCGGCGCGAACGCGGACGCTCCGCCCGCGCGGCGGTTCGAGCCGTCCCCAAGCAGGCCGTGCAGAGTGTTTTTGACCACCCTCATGGGCGTGAGGATATGCTCGGGCAGCTTTTGGGGCGCCAGCTTTCCGAGCGAGGACGACGACGGCAGCTCAATGTTGCAGCTCAGCCGGTCGGCTAACCTGCCCAGTATGTCTATCAGCGAAGGGTTGGTTCCGGGTATTATCTTCGCGTGTATATAGCCGTTGAAGCGGTATTCCCCGCGCAGCAGCCGCAGGGCCTCTATCATGCGCTCGGTGGTGTAGTCCGCGTTTTTCAGGACGCCGGAGCTTAAAAACAGGCCCTCGATGTAATTGCGCCTGTAGAAGCCGATGGTCAGCTCGGCCAGCTCGCGCGGCGTGAAGGTGGCGCGCGGCGTGTCGTGCGACGCCCGGTTCACGCAATAGGCGCAGTCGTAGACACAGGCGTTTGTCATGAGTACCTTCAGAAGCGACAGGCACCGCCCGTCGGCCGTCCAGGTGTGGCAGATCCCGCCAACCGCCGCGTTGCCTATGCCGCCGCGCTTGCCGGCGCGGCTTGAGCCTGACGACGCGCACGACACATCGTATTTGGCCGCGGCGCCCAGCACCTCCAATTTTTGCTCCAAATCCATTTAACCACATCCTATGATTGTCCGTTGGGCGCATTATAGCATACATAAATAAAAAAGTCAAGAACAATTGTTCTTTAATTGAACAATTGTTCTTGAGCTATATGGGCCTCTTATCTTATTTGTCTTTTTCGCCCAGCAGCTTTGTCACCTCGGTGAGGAATGTATTCACGTCGGCGAACTGGCGGTATACCGACGCGAAGCGCACATAGGCCACCTCGTCAACGGCTTTCAGGCTCTCCATGACCAGATCGCCTATTTTGACGGTCGGCACCTCGCGTTCGAGCGCGTTGAGCAGCTTTTGCTCAATTTCGGACGCCATGCTCTCGAGCTGCACGAGCGATACGGCGCGCTTGTCGCACGCGCGCAGCATACTGCCCAGCAGCTTCTGGCGGCTGAACGACTGGCGCGAGCCGTCTTTCTTTACCACCATCAGAGGCAGGCTCTCTATGTTTTCGTATGTAGTGAAACGCTTCTGGCACTGGAGACATTCGCGGCGGCGGCGTATGCTCTCGCCCTCGTCCGTAGGCCGCGAATCGACCACCTTGCTCTCTAAAAATCCGCAAAATGGGCATTTCATTTGTTTTCGTTCCTTTCCTGTTATTTGTGGGTTATCAATCAAACACCTGCTTGAGGCTTGAAACCAATAACGCGTCGAGATGCCGGTTTTCAGCCATGCCGTCGATTATACTCCAAACCCTCTCCGGCGGCAGCTTCCCCCTATACGGGCGTTCCTCGGTCAGCGCCTGATACACGTCGCATATTGCCATTACCCGCTCAAGGCCGCTCAGCTTCTCCCCCAGTATAAGATACGGGTATCCCATCCCGTCAAGCCTCTCGTGATGATTGGCGGCGTAGTTTACGATATCCTCAAAGCCGTCTATCTGCTCTAAAATCTTTCTTGTGTAATAGGTGTGCTTGTTAATCTCAAAGCGCTCGTCCTCGGTAAGGCCGCCGTTTTTATGCAGTATGCCGGGGGATACGTCCAGCTTGCCTATATCGTGCAGCAACCCGGCGATATACATTTTGTCCTGTGTTTCGCGGTCGTATCCCAAGTGCGCGGCGGCCTTGCGGGCAAGCTCCGCTATCCCGTGTGAGTGGGTGTGGGTAAAGGGGCTTTTGCAGTCGATGATATCCGCGAAGCAATGGGCGAATTTGACCACATCGTCGTAGCCGTAATAAACGTCGTCTCCGACCACAAGCTTGCTTGAGAGCGTATATTTGGTCTCGTGGTTGAAATAATCGAGAAGGAAGGCCTCCTGCTTTATCAGGCTCGCGAACGCGTCCGTTATATCGCCTGAAAACCGCTGTTTTCTCGCGTCAAGCCAGCCGCGCACATCCAAAAACAGGCTTCTTCCAAACTCGTCGGACAATTTGCCGAATTTATCGTCAAACTCGCTCGCGAAGCATATGATATGCGCGTTTTTGGGGATATCATGGCCCGACAGGCCGAAAATCCCGGAGCCGTCGTAAAACTCATGGTGATAATATACGTCCCTCGCGATGGTTTCCGGCAGCGGCAGCTTGCTCAGCATTTTTTGGCCGTCCACGCAGTGCTGCACCATCTCATAAGAGTTGCTTAACCCGATGTCGTGAAGCAGCGCGGTATAGTAAAGGTTAAGGATTGAGGCCCTGTCCAGCCCGAGCCGCCCGCCGATTGAGACGGCGATATAAGCCGTGCTTTTTGAATGTGACAGGTTGTTTTTGCCCGCGATATCCAAGGCGTAGGACAACCCGAATATCAGGGAATGTCTGCTTATGTTCATGGTATAGCCACCCCGCGTATTGTTTTGGGAATCCCCGCGGCGGGCGGGCGGCGGCGGTCATGTCCCGCGTCTCATCCCTCTAAAGGCTCAAACGGGAACACATATTGCTTAAGCCCGCACATGTCGCGTATATTTACAAGGTCGCGCATGACGCCCTGATTGATCGGAACGCCGGTATCCTTGCGCTCCATCCACGTCAGGTACTCTTTTTCGCCCGCCGTGTAGATATGGTCGTGACCGGGCGCTTTTTTGGACGAGCGCAGCTCCCGGCAGATGTCGCCCGCTATGCGCTTGAGCGTGTCTATCCCAAGGAACGCCTCGGCGTTGATGGCCAAAAAGAAGTGCCCGAGCGCGTAAGGGACTTGCCTGCCGTTTTCAAAGCCGCTCAGCGCGCGCAGGAACCGCCCGCCCTGAAGCGCGGACGACAGTATTTCCACCACGGTCGCGAAGCCGTAGCCCTTATAGCCGCCCGACTGGTCGCCCGAACCTCCGAGCGGCGCGAGCGCCGCCGAGCCGTCGGTCAGCGCCTTGAGTATGGACGCCGAGTCGGTCAGGGCCGCGCCGTCGCCGGTGATGACGTGCCCGCCGGGAGTCGGCTTGCCGAGGCGCGCGTCGCTTTCGATTCTTCCGCGCTGCGTGATGGATGTGGCGCAGTCGAACATAAACGGGAACGGCTCGTCGGTCGGTATGCCGAAGCTCAGCGGGTTGGTGCCGAGCATATTCTCAACGCCGTAGGTGGGCGCTATGGACGGCCGCGCGTTGGTGCCCACCATGCCGATACAGCCCGCGTCGGCGGCCATTGAGCAGTAATAGCCCGCGATGCCGAAATGAGTAGAGTTGCGGACGGCCGTCATGCCCAGCCCGTTAGACTTCGCTTTTTCTATGGCCGTCGCCATAGCTCTGTGCGCGACCACCTGGCCCATGCCGTGGTTGCCGTCCAGAACCGCCGTGGCCGGCGTTTCCCTGACCACCTCGATGTTTGTGACGGCCGACTGCTGGCCCGCGCGTATGCGGTCGATGTAAATGGGCTTAAAACGGTTAACGCCGTGCGACTCTATGCCCCTGCGGTCGGATTCGAGCAAAACGTCGGCGCATATCTCCGCGTCCGCGCGCGGTACGCCGCAGGCCATAAAAGCGTCTTTGACGAACGGCTCAGGGATGTCCCAGCCCATGGTATATTTATCCACTTGATTCCTCCTGATATTGTAATCCGAATATGCCATACTATATCTTATTATACCAGAATTAAAAAAAAATACCAGCATATTATCGGGCTTGCCGCGCAAAGCGCGGCGGCCTCGGAAAGGACGGGCGCTGATATGTGGAAAATAAGCGTCATAGGGGCCGGCTTTGTCGGCTCGACCACGGCCTATACGCTGATAACACAAGGGCTTGCGCGCGAGCTGGTGCTGATCGACGCCAACAGGGATAAGGCGGAGGGCGACGCCATGGATATGAACCACGGGCTTAGCTTCGTGCGGCCCGTGCGCGTATACGCCGGAAGCTGGGCGGACATGGGCGGCTCGGAGCTGATAATCGTTGCGGCCGGCGCGGGCCAGAAGCCGGGCGAGAGCCGTACGGACTTGCTGCGGCGCAACGCGGACGTGTTCCGCGGCATCATGGCGGAGGTGGTGAGATACGCGCCGCCCGGCGCGCTGCTGCTGATCGTGACCAATCCCGTGGATATCCTGACTTATATTTCGCTTAGGCTGACGGGGTTCCCCCGGCAGAGAGTAATCGGCTCGGGCACCGTGTTAGACACCTCGCGGCTCAAATATCTGATCGGCCAGCACGCCGGCATCGACGCGCGCAATGTCCACACGTTCATACTGGGCGAACACGGCGAGACCGAGGTCGCGGCGTGGAGCGCGACGCATATCGCGGGCGTGCCCATAGACGACTACTGCCATATATGCGGGCGCTGCCAAAGCCCGAACCGTATATGCAGGGATGAGTTTTACCTGCGCACCAAAAACGCGGCCGCTGAGATAATAGGGAAGAAGGGCGCGACATACTATGCCGTCGCGCTCTCGGTGTGCCGCATAGTGCGCGCCATGACCGGCGGCGAGAATACCATCCTGACCGTATCCGGCCTGCTCGACGGCCAATACGGCATACGCGGCGTTTGCCTGAGCCTGCCCGCCGTGGTGGGCGGCGGCGGCATTGAATACACGATAGAGATACCGCTTTCGGACGGCGAAAAGGCCGGTCTGCGCCATTCGGCGGACACGCTCCGCTCGCTCGCGGCGGAAATTGGATTTTAATTTCCATTTTTGTTTGAGTATGCACTTGCAAAAAACCAATAAACGGTCTATAATATACATTAAAAATATGGTCAGGAGAACATTGATGAGACCTGAGCTGCAGGAGCTTGACGGACGGCTTGCCCGCTTCCGCGAGGCGATGGGCCGCGTCTGCCCGGACTGGGACAACGCGGTCATAGTAAGTACGATAAACCAGTATTATTTCACAGGCACTATGCAGGACGGCATATTGCTCATAGGCAGGGACGGGCGCCGCGAATACTTTGTGCGGCGCAGTCATGAGCGCGCCTCCGACGAGTCGCCGCTTGAAACCGTGCACCCTATGGAGTCTTACCGGGACGCCGCCGCCGTATACGGCGCGGATCTGGGAGTTACCTATATAGAGGGCGAGGCCATGCCGTATGCCATGCTCGAGCGGCTGAAAAGATGCTTCAAAATAGACAAGACCGGCAGCATGGAGCATGTGGCGCGCTCGGTCAGGGCCGTCAAATCGCCTTTTGAGCTGCGGTGGTCGGAGGAGTCGGGCAGACTGCACCGCCTGCTGCTGACGCGCGACGTGCCCGCCTTGCTGCGCGAGGGCATGAGCGAGGCGGAGATGGTCGGCCAAACGCTGGAGCGTATGGCGGCGCTGGGCTACCAGGGCGTAACGCGGTTTTTTATGTACCATGTCGAAAATATATGCGGTATGTTCGGGTTTGGCGAGAACAGCCTGTATCCGACGGCCTTTAACGGGCCGGGCGGCAACAAGGGCTGCTGCGCGGCCGTGCCTGCCGGCGGCGACCCGGGGCGCAGGCTGAAAAAAGGCGACTTGGTGTTTGTGGATATCGCGTTCGGCGTTAACGGCTACCATACCGACAAGACGCAGCTTTACACATTCGGGGCCAAGCCCCCGGAGGAGGCCGTCTTGATACACCGGGCCTGTATGGACGTCCAGCGGCGCGCCGCCGAGCGGCTCAGGCCGGGCGAGATACCGTCGCGCATTTGGCGCGACTGCATAGAGACCCTGCCCGACATCCTTAAAAACGGCTTCATGGGATACGGCAGGCAATGCGTTAAATTCTTAGGTCATGGCGTGGGGCTGCATGTGGACGAGCTGCCCGTCATAGCCGAGGGGTTTGACGAGCCGCTGGCCGCGGACATGGTGGTCGCGCTTGAGCCGAAGAAGGGGCTGGCGGGCTTCGGTATGCTTGGGGCCGAGGACACATACATAGTGTCGCCGGACGGCGGCAGATGCATCACGGGCGGCTGTACAGATATGATCATCATTTGATGGCGGCGGGAGAGACATGTTTGATTAGCAAATTAGACAGGGGGCTTTCGTGTGTCAAAGACAGTGTTCATGTTCAGCGGGCAGGGCGGCCAGACGACCGGTATGGGCGCCGATCTGCACGGCGCGTTTCCGACGGTGCGCGAGATATACGCTCAGGCGTCTGAGATTCTCGGGTATCGTGTGAAGGATCTCACACAGCCGCAGCTCGCGCTGCCCGAATACGCGCAGCCGGCGGTTATGACGCTCAGCTACGCCTGCTACAGGCTGATGGTGGAGAAGAATGTCCGTGTTGACATTATGACGGGATACGGGCTGGGCGAGCTGACCGCGCTGGCCGCCGCGGAAGTGATTCGGTTTGACGACGCGCTCAGGCTGGCGCGCCTGCGAGGCCGGCTGACCCAAAGCGCCGTCAGGCCCGGCGAAGGCTCGCTGTGCATCATTTTGGGAATATCCGCCATTCAGTGCGAGCAGCTTTGCGCGTCGGTGAACGGCTACGCCGCCTGCGCCATGTACAACTCCTCCGAGCAGATAGTGATAGGCGGCGATACGGACGCGGTTAACGCCGTGCAGAGGAGGGCGCTGGAAATGGGGGCGTCCAACACGCTGCTTAACGAGGGCATGACGCCGATACACACCGAAAAGATGCGGCCGGCGGCCGAGCCTATGTCCGAAGCGTTAAGCCTTATGCCGTTCCATAGCGGCCATACCGCCGTGCTGTCGAACCTTGACGGTATGCCCTATGGCGACGACGACGCGGCGAAGCGGATTTGCGCGCAGATGGTCAGCCCCATACGCTGGGACAGGGTATGCGAGCGGCTGTTTGATATGGGGATCGAGCGCTATGTTGAATTAGGCCCGGGTAAAATATTGGCGACCATTGTGGGCCGAATGAACCGCGCGGTAAAGACACACTGCGTTGAGGACTCGTCAGGACTGCTCAAATTCCTTATAGGCGGCTGACGGATATCATCAAGTAATCGAAAGGGGCGAATCATATGCGGTATACCAATTTTGGAAAATCCCAAATATCCCGGCTCGGCTTTGGAGTCATGCGCCTGCCGACCGTGACCGAGGGCGGCGTGACCCGTATCGACGAGGAGGAGAGCATAAGAATCCTGCGCAGGGCCATGGAGCTGGGGGTCAACTATTTCGACACCGCGCCGTATTACTGTGATAAAATGAGCGAAAACGTACTCGGCAAGGCAGTAAAGGGCCGCCGCGGCGAGGTGTTTATATCGACCAAAAACCCGATCGAGACCAATTCCGGCGACGATTATGAGCGCCGGCTTGAAACCTCGCTTAAAAAGCTGGATACGGACTATATAGACTTCTATCACTTCTGGGGCATAAGCTTAGAGACGTTTATTAACAGCATAGATATCCCGGACGGCCCGATGGCCCGCGCCAAGAGGCTAAAGGAGCAGGGCGTCATACGCCATATCTCGTTCTCGTTCCACGACGCGCCGGGCAATCTGTCCGAGATAATAAAGCGCGCCGACGGCGCCCTCGAAACCGTCCTTTGCCAGTATAACCTTATGGACAGGTCGCTTGAACAGGACATAGCCTTCGCCAAAGAGCAGGGCTTAGACGTGGCGGCAATGGGCCCTGTGGGCGGCGGCCGTTTGGGCCAGCCGTCAAAGGCCATACTCGACCTGCTGCCCGGTCTCAGCTCGTCGGCGGAGGCCGCGCTGCGTTTCGTTTTCAACAACCCGAACGTGGATATGGCGCTGTCGGGCATGGGCTCTATCGAGATGCTGGAGGAGAACGCCGCGCTGGCGTCCAATATCGCGCCGCTGACCGACGCGGAGCTTAAGCGCGTCGAAACCATGATGGAGCAGAACAAAAACCTCGCGGGACTGTACTGCACGGGCTGCAAATACTGTCTGCCGTGTCCCCAAAACGTGAACATACCCGAGGTATTCACGCTGATGAACTATCACCGCGTATACGGTATAACCGACTACGCGCGCGGCGAATACAAGCAGATAGGCAAGGTGAACTGGCGCAACTACCAAAACGCCGCCGCCTGTGTGGACTGCGGCCTCTGCGAGCCTAAATGCCCGCAAAAGATACAGATACGCAAGCAGCTCAAGCAAACGCACGAGGTGCTGGGAGTCTGAGCGGCAAAAATAAGCGCGCCAAAAACCCGGCCCCGCGAAGGCGGCCGGGTTTTTCAGCGTCTTGCTTACTCGTACAGGTTCTTCATGCGTTCGAGCTTTTTATACTTCTCGTCCGCGGCCTTGGCGGCCGACGCGAACAGCTCCTGCGCCCTTTCGGGGAACTGCAGCGTGAGCGAGCTGTAGCGCACCTCACTCCTGATGAAGTCTTCATAGGACTCCGACGGCGCCTTGCTGTCAAGCTGGAACGGGTTTTTGCCCTCGTCCTTCAGGCGCGGGTCGAATCTGAAGTTATGCCAGTAGCCCGCGTCCACGGCGCGCTTTGTCTCGGATATGGAGTTGCCCATACCGCCCTTCATGCCGTGGTTGATGCAGGGCGAATACGCTATTATGATCGACGGGCCGTTATACGACTCGGCCTCGGTGATGGCTTTGATGGTCTGCTGGTGCGACGCGCCCATACCGATCTGCGCGACATAGACATAGCCGTATGACATGGCGATCTGCGCGAGGTCTTTTTTGGCGGTGTTCTTGCCCGCGGCCGCGAACTGCGCCACCTGCCCTATCTGGGAGGCCTTGGACATCTGGCCGCCGGTGTTGGAATACACCTCGGTGTCGAACACCAGAATATTTACATCCTCGCCCGCCGCGATAACATGGTCAAGACCGCCGAACCCGATGTCATAAGCCCAGCCGTCGCCGCCGAAGATCCAGAACGACTTTTTGACGAATACATCCTTCATCGACAGCAGCTCGCGGGCCAGAACGCAGGCGTCGCATTTGCACCATTTGTTTTCCTTGTCCCAGTACGGCTCCCATTCCGTGCCGAGGAAATTCTCCTCGGAAAGGTCAACGCCGTCCTCAAGAGCAGCGATGAGCGCGGCCGAGGACGCCTTGGACGCCTCGCCGTCCATCATGGTCTCAAGCCATTTGCCGGCGGCTTCCTTTAAGGGCTGTTCGGTATGCTCATGCTCCGCCAGCGCGCGCGCCACGTCGGCGGCCTTCCTGCGGCGCTGGGTCATGCCGAGGTGCATCCCATAGCCGTATTCGGCGTTGTCCTCGAACAGGCTGTTCGCCCAGGCGGGGCCTTTGCCGTCCTTGTTCACGGTGTAGGGAGTGGACGGCGCGGAGCCGCCCCATATAGACGAGCAGCCGGTGGCGTTGGCGATATACATCCTGTCGCCGTAGAGCTGTGTCACCAGCTTGGCGTAAGGCGTCTCGCCGCAGCCGGCGCACGCGCCCGAGAACTCGAGCAGCGGCTGTTTGAACTGGCTGCCCTTGACCGTGTTGGGCTTAAACGCCTCCGCCACGGCGGGCTTTTGAGAAACCTTCCCCGCCACATAGTCAAACAGCGGCTGTCTGCCGGTATTGCTCTCCAGCGGCTCCATGACCAACGCCTTTTCGCCCTTCCTGCCGGGGCATACGTTGGCGCACACGCCGCAGCCCGTGCAGTCGAGTACCGACGGCACGACCGCGTATTTATACTGGTCGCAGCCCTTGCCGGCCATGGGCACGGCCTGAAAGCCCTCGGGCGCGGCGGCTAACTCGCCTTCGTCGAGCGCGTAGACGCGTATTACGGCGTGCGGGCACACATATGAGCATTGGGCGCACTGTATGCAGTTTTCGGGCTTCCATACCGGAACGTCAACGGCGATGCCGCGCTTCTCAAAGGCGGCCGAGCCTTGCGGGAAGGTGCCGTCCTCAGCGCCCTTAAAGGCGGAGACCGGCAGCCTGTCGCCGCGCTGGGCGTTGACGGGCGCCAGTATATCGTTTACAAACCTTGACATTTCGGGGCAGTCGCACCTGACGGCCGCGACCGCCGCCGTGCCTGAGGACGCCCATTCGGCGGGCACGTCCACCTTTTTGACATGGGTGATGCCCGCGTCGATGCAGTCGTGGTTGAGCTTGACCACGGCCTCGCCTTTCTTCCCGTAGCTGTATACCACGGCGTCCCGCATGTATTTCACGGCTTCGTCGAGCGGTATTATCTTGGTGAGCTTGAAGAAAGCGGCCTGTAAAATCATATTGACGCCAAGCCCGCGCTTGTTTATGCCGCGCGCCAGCCCGATGCCGTCAATCGTGTAGAGCGAGATATTGTTGGCGGCGATATAGGACTTGATGGAGGCCGGCAGATGCGTCGTCAGCTCGGAGACGTCCCAGGCGCAGTTTAGCAGGAAGGTTCCCCCCGGCTTGATGTCCTGAACCATGTCGTATTTATCGACGTAGCTTGGGTTATGACAGGCCACAAAGTCGGCCTTCGAGACAAAATAAGTGGACTTGATGGGCTCTTTGCCAAATCGCAGATGCGAGATGGTAACGCCGCCGGACTTCTTGGAGTCATAGGCGAAATACGCCTGCACGTTAAGGTCGGTGTGGTCGCCTATGATGGTTATGGAGTTCTTGTTCGCGCCCACGGTGCCGTCGGAGCCAAGCCCCCAGAACTTGCAGGATACCGTGCCTCCGGGCGTGGTGTCCGGGGCGTCCTTTATGGGCAGCGACAGCAGCGTAACGTCGTCGTTGATGCCCACTGTGAAATGGTTCTTGGGCGACGGTGAGGCGAGGTTTTCGTAAACGGCGAAGATATTCGACGGCGGGGCGTCCTTGGAGCCGAGGCCGTAACGGCCGCCGATAACCTTTATGCCCGTCACGTTGTTTTCGGCCAGCGCGGTGAAAACGTCCATATAGAGCGGCTCGCCGAGCGCGCCCGGCTCTTTCGTGCGGTCAAGCACCGCGATTTTCTTAACGGTCTTGGGCAGCGCGGCAATGAACTTCTGCCCCACGAACGGGCGGAACAGGCGCACCTTGACAAGCCCGGCCTTTTGACCGGCGGCGTTCATGTGGTCGATGGTCTCCTCGATGGTATCGCACACGCTTCCCATAGCCACGATGACATGCTCCGCGTCGGGCGCGCCGTAGTAGTTAAACAGCTGATAGTCGGCGCCGACGGCGGCGTTGACCTTGGCCATGCCGGCCTCCACGACGGCGGGCAGCGCGTCGTAGAACGGGTTGCACGCCTCGCGCGCCTGGAAGAAGATATCGGGATTTTGGGCCGTGCCGCGCAGGACGGGATGCTCCGGGTTGAGCGAGTTCTCGCGGAACCGGCGCACTGCGTCCATGTCCGTCATTTCTCTAAGCTCGTCGTAGTCCCACGCGTCTATTTTCTGCATTTCGTGCGAGGTGCGGAAGCCGTCGAAGAAATGCAGGAAGGGTACGCGCCCGGATATGGCCGACATATGCGCCACCGCGCCGAGGTGCATTACCTCCTGCGGGTTGGTGGAGGCAAGCAGCGCGAAACCGGTCTGACGGCAGGCCATAACGTCGGAATGGTCGCCGAAGATGGACAGCGCGTGTGAGGCCAGCGCGCGCGCCGAGCAGTGGATGACGCCGGGCAGCAGCTCGCCCGCGATCTTGTACATATTCGGAATCATCAGCAGCAGTCCCTGCGAGGCCGTAAACGTTGTGGTGAGCGCTCCCGCGGCCAGCGAGCCGTGTACCACACCGGCGGCGCCGCCCTCGGACTGCATCTCGACCACGCGGACATCCTGCCCGAACATGTTCTCCTGACCGCCGGCCGCCCATTTGTCGGCCAGCTCGGCCATCACCGACGACGGGGTGATCGGGTAAATACCCGCCACGTCCGTAAACGCGTAAGCCACATGGGCCGCGGCGGTGTTGCCGTCCATGGTCTTTTTTATCACTGTATTTTTACCTCCCGATATATTTATTCGCAGACCATTGTATCATGCTTTGTCCGGCGTGTAAACCACAAATTGGCTCATTTTTGACCTCATTTTTCCCAATCGCTTCCTGATATTGCCCGGATGGGCAAATGTGTAAAGGCGCGGGACAAAGCGGCGCGCCGCGCGTTCGGCCTCTCGGCCTTATGGCGCGGCGCTTGGGTTTGCGCGGGTTGTTTCTAACGGCTCACGTTGCTCTCCCGAAATAAACGCGCGCCTCAAAGGGGCGCAGGGTATTGTTCAGGGACGGATAATTACAAATCAAAAGCTCGGCGTCTTTGGGGATAACGCTTTCGAGTTCGGGGCGCTCAAGCGTGTTCGCGGTGAAATTGCATACCACAAGCAGCTCGGCATCATCTATGGAGCGCTTATACGCAAAGACCTCGTCATCGCCGGGGCATACCTGCGAGTAAGAGCCGGACACAATGATTGGGTGCTTCTTGCGCAGGCGTATGAGCTGCTTATAATATGAAAGGACGGAATCCGGGTCGTCCCGCTGGGCGTCCGCGTTGACCGACTCGCAGTTTGGATTGACGCCTATCCAAGGGGCGCCGTCCGTAAACCCGCCGTTGGAGGCGTTTGTCCACTGCATAGGGGTGCGGGCGTTGTCGCGCCCGGACTTCCTGATTCTCGCCATCATTTCATCGTGTGTGTATATGTATTTTTGGCAGACCAATTCCTCATAAGCGTTTAGGGTCTCGACGTCCCGGATTTCCTCTAAGCCGTCAAAGGGCATATTTGTCATGCCCAGCTCCTCGCCCTGATAGATATAAGGCGTACCCTGCATCATGTGCAAACAGGTCGCGAGCATTTTGGCGCTGAGTACGCGGTTCTCCTCGCTCGTGTCGTCCCCGAAGCGGGACACGGCCCGCGGCTGGTCATGGTTAGACCAGAACAGGCTGTTCCACGCGTGTCCCTCCAAACCGGTCTGCCAGCGCGACAGTATGCGCTTTAAGTCTGCCAGCGCGTATCTGCGCTGGTTCCATTTGCCGCAGGCCCCGGTATCGACGTCCATCAGCTCAAACTGGAATACCATCGAAAGCTCGCCGGTGTCATAGCCCCCGTATTTTTTGGCCTCCTCAATGGTAACGCCCGGAGTTTCGCCCACAGTCATAACGTCATAGCGCGAGAGAACCTCCCTGTTCATCTCGCGAAGATACTCATGCACGCGCGGCCCGTTGACGCAATCGAGACCCTTTCCGCCGTCGGACGCCAGCGCCCCGGCGGGCTTGGATATCATGCTGATAACGTCCATGCGGAAGCCGTCGATTCCCATGTCCAGCCACCAGCGCATCATCTTGTAGACGGCTTGCCGGACTTCGTTATTCTCCCAGTTCAGGTCGGGCTGTTCTTTGGCGAACAGATGCAGATAGTATTGCCCGGTCGCCTCGTCCGGCGTCCACGCGGGGCCGGAAAACACGCTGGTCATAAGGTTGGGGTGCTTGCCGCCGCATCCGTCGCGCCATATGTACCAGTCGCGCTTCGGGCTGTCCTTTGACTCGCGGGACTCTATAAACCAGGCGTGTTGGTCTGAGGTGTGGTTGACCACCAAGTCCATGACAATCCGCAAACCGCGCAAATGCGCCTGCTGAAGAAGCTGCTCCATGTCCCTCATCGTGCCGAAATCCGGCGATATGGCCTGGTAGTCGGATATATCGTATCCTCCGTCCACATTGGGCGACTGATAAACCGGGCTGAGCCAGATAACGTCGATACCCAATTCCTTTAAGTAGTCTATCCGGCTGATGATTCCCTGTATATCCCCGATTCCGTCGCCGTTGGAATCCTGAAAGCTGCGCGGGTATACCTGGTACACCACGGCCTCTTTCCACCAGTTATGTATTTCCAAGACACATCCCCCTTTGGTATAGCGCAACACTATGTGTTATTATACCCCGATAGACGGCGCCTGTCAATAGGTATAACGCGATACTTGCAATCTTTTTATTTGACTATCTCCGTATAGCACTGTTATAATATAAAATATCATATTGATGGGTATACGAGGAGAATCGGGATGATAACAATTAAGCAAATTGCCCAAATTGCCGGGGTCAGTCCCAGCACGGTCTCCCATGTGCTGAACGGACGCACAAAAAAAATGTCTCAGCAGACATTAGAGAAGGTCGAGCGGGCCTTGAGGGAGAATAACTATATTTCCAATATGGCGGGGCGCTCGCTCGGCGGCAGCTCGCGAATTATCGGCGTTATTCTTACATATGCGCGCCGCAGTGAGATGAACGTCGCGCAAGACCCGTTTTTCTCGGAAATTATAGGCGCGCTGGAGGATGAGATTCGTTCCAACGGCTATTACATGATGCTCTATACGTCCGGCGACGTGGATGAGGGCTTGCGCATAGCCGCGTCCTGGAAGGTCGAGGGGCTTGTGATCCTCGGCGCGCTCGCTCATGACTGCACCCGCTATATGGAGGGCGCGAACACGCCCATTGTCTTTATTGACTCATATTTTAACGACGACGGAAAGCCGCATGTCAACATTGGACTGCATGACAAAAGAGGCGCGTATATGATGACCAAGCATTTGATAACACAAGGTCACAAACGAATCGCGTTCCTCGCGGACGGCGACCCGCCGATGGGCGTTGACTATGAGCGGCGCGAGGGTTTCTTTTCGGCCCTGAGGGATCACGGGCTTCGCGCGGACGGGGATCAGTATATATATATAAGCCACCGGAGCGCGGAACGGCACGCTTTGCTCTCGGCGTTTCTTGAGGATAAGCTTCGCGGTTTTACGGCGCTGTTTTTCGCGTCGGATTTCTACGCCGTGGATTCAATGAATTATTTTCAGGATCACGGCTTGCGCGTCCCTGAGCATGTGTCCGTCTGCGGCTTTGACGATTCTATTCTATCTGTTCAATGCCGCCCGAAACTAACCACGGTACACCAGACGGTTTCACAAAAAGCAACCTATGCCGTAGCCCAATTACTGCGGATTATACGAAAAGAAAAAATCGACCCCAAGATAATACGCCTGAATGTTTCGTTGAAAATACGGGACAGCGTTGGGCGGGTTTAGGGTAAGTTCGGGTTGCGTGGTCGTTGGCGGACGCAAACCCGGCTGGCGGTTGTGGGGAGATGATTTGTTATACGTTGTCCCCATGTTGAAAATATTACGATTCGGTATTGATTCCCGCGAAAGGTATGATATAATGATGAACGTGAGACTGTATATAAGAGAGGGGCTATTCCCTTGAACGCATTGCCGGATTACAGAATAATAGATTTTTTCGACTGGATACAAAGCGATGAGTGTACCCTCGGCTTTGTACGGGAGTGTGTGTTTCGTGCGCGGCACAATGAAAAAGCCTTGGAGGATTTGCGTCCCTACGCCGAAAAATACATACGGCAAAAAAGGCTTGATATTATTTCGGACGAATTAACCGCAAGTATCAAACATTATCTTATATATCGGTGCGGTTCTCAAAGAGAAATTAAACGGGTTGAGCGCGCTTTGTGGGAAGAGAGAAGAAAAAGAGAGGTAGTTAGGGATAGCAACGGGCAGATAATTACAATGTCGCTAATGTTGCCATGCCCTGCTGAATTATCCATTGAATTGGATTTTTTGGAATGGCTGTTAAATCGTCGGCTTGACGCTGATGATATATCTAAAATGCCACTCGCCGTGTTTGAGAAAATGGCAAGCGACTATTTGAACGATAAAAGTGGCACTGTTGACAAAAAACAACTCTCTGTTTTGGTGGATGCCTACAAGATTAAAAACCCGCAAACCATAATAGACAGGATAAAGGAATTAAAATCCTATTATGATATTTCCGAAAATAAGGTTGAAAAATATAAATCCTTGGGCGAATTGTTCTCGCGCTATTCTAACCCTGATATTGTAAAAAGCCTTTTTCTTCCACTCTCGTCTGATAATGAGTTTGAAGGATTTATAAGAAAATCTTGGGAAGATTTGAATAGTTTATCAAAAAATTACCTTGATATTTATTATAGCGTCAATGAGCTTTCTACTTCGGGCTATAGCATAAAGGACAAGTTTCACTCGTTAAATATTCCCGAAAGTGCGTTGCCGTGCTTTGTTTTGTGGGTTTCGTCTATCGAAAAATCAAAATATATTGAGTTACGGGACTTGGATTATAAAGAAATATTCCAAATAATTCAAACCATAGTTGAGGATATAAAGCAAAACAAAGACTTTGAAACGGTGTACAGAGGGGCGATTAAAATTGCGGGCGAAATGAGGGCTAATCATACCCCGGCGACTTATCATAATCTGAATATTATAAATAATGGGGTTGCCGGGCACATTACTGGGATAGCAACCAATACTGATATTTCCGGCGGTGTAACTGGCTCTGTCAATCAAGGAACTTTTTCTCGTGATATTAAAAAAGCTGTTGAGCAAATAAATTCCCTTTCTGATTTGCAGGAGGGACAAAAACGGTATCTTGCTGACATATTGAACGACGCCAAAAGTTCAGAAGAAAAACAAGATGAAACTGGCAAAATAATTTGCAAAGAAAAATTTCAAGCTTTTATTGCTGGGACGGGCAAAGTAGCCGATAAGGTCATTTCTATATTGGCGAATTTTGCCACAATAGCCGCTTTCTTTGGCTTGAGTCGATAATTGATTTGAAAAATATTTACTCGACGATAACCGAATTACAAGCAAATATAAAGCCGTCAATTTCAAGACAGGGTGTGTGTTCCCACAGATACAGGCGTTTGAGCGTGAA